>JAIMBJ010000019.1 GCA_023511455.1 Bacillota bacterium | reverse complement strand
CGCTACGGGCGCGACCTGACCGACCTCGCCCGCAAGGGCAAACTCGACCCCGTCATCGGGCGCGATGAGGAGATCCGGCGCGTGATTCAGGTGCTGTCGCGGCGCACCAAAAACAACCCCGTGCTTATCGGCGAGCCGGGCGTGGGCAAGACCGCCATCGTGGAAGGGCTGGCGCAGCGCATCGTGGCAGGCGACGTGCCCGAAGGGCTGAAGAACAAGCGCGTCTGGCAGATGGACCTGGGCGCGATGGTGGCGGGGACCAAGTACCGCGGTGAGTTCGAAGACCGCTTGAAGGCGGTGATGCGCGAGATTCAGGCAGCCGAGGGGCAGATTATCGTCTTCATCGACGAGATACACACCCTCGTGGGCGCGGGAGCAGCGGAAGGTGCCATCGACGCCGCGAACATGCTGAAGCCAATGCTGGCGCGCGGCGAACTGCGCTGTGTGGGCGCGACCACGCTGGACGAGTACCGCAAGCACATCGAGAAAGACCCCGCGCTGGAGCGTCGCTTCCAGCCCATTCTGGTCACTGAGCCAGATGTGGACGACACCATCGCCATCCTGCGCGGGCTGAAGGAGCGGTACGAGGTGCATCACGGCGTGCGCATCACCGACAGCGCGATTGTGGCGGCGGCGACGCTATCGCACCGCTACATCACCGACCGCTTCCTGCCCGACAAGGCGATTGACCTGATCGACGAGGCGGCGTCGCGCCTACGCATGGAGATCGACTCCATGCCAACCGAAATCGACGAAATCGAGCGGCGCATCCGCCAGCTGGAGATCGAACGCGAGGCGCTGCGCAAGGAAGACGACCCCGCCAGCAAAGAGCGTCTCGCGAAGCTGGAGGCGGAAATCGCCAACCTGCGCGAGGAGAGCAACCGCCTGAAGGCGCACTGGCAGCAGGAGAAGGAGATTATCACCAATATCCGCCGCATCAAGGAGCAGATCGAGCAGGCACGCCTGCAGGAGCAGGCGGCGGAGCGTGAGGGCGACCTGGCAAAGGCGGCGGAGCTGCGCTACGGCGTCATCCTCTCCCTGCAGAAGCAGCTGGACGCCGAGACGAAGCGTCTGGAGGAGCTGCAGAAGCAGATGAAGCTGCTGAAGGAGGAGGTGGACGCCGACGACATCGCCGAGGTGGTCAGCAAGTGGACGGGCATTCCCGTCTCGCGCCTGATGGAAGGCGAAATGCAGAAGCTGCTGCACATGGAGGCGCGGTTGCGTCAGCGCGTGGTCGGGCAGGACCATGCCATCGAGGCGGTCTCCAACGCGGTGCGTCGGGCGCGCGCGGGCTTGCAGGACCCCAACCGTCCCATTGGTTCGTTCATGTTCCTGGGTCCGACGGGCGTGGGCAAGACCGAGCTGGCGCGTGCGCTGGCGGAGTTCCTGTTCGACGATGAGCGCGCGATGATCCGCATCGACATGTCGGAGTATATGGAGAAACACTCGGTGGCGCGGCTCATCGGTGCGCCTCCGGGCTATGTGGGTTACGAGGAAGGCGGGCAGCTCACCGAGGCGGTGCGCCGACGCCCGTACAGCGTCATCCTGCTGGACGAGATCGAGAAGGCGCATCCCGACGTGTTCAACGTGCTGCTGCAGGTGCTGGATGACGGACGCCTCACCGACGGCAAGGGGCGCACGGTGGACTTCAAGAACACGGTGCTGATTATGACATCCAACCTGGGGTCGCACTATCTGGCGGAGAACGCCTTCCTGAACATGCAGGAGGCGCGGATGCAGGTGCTGGAGGCGGTGCGGGCGCACTTCCGCCCCGAGTTCCTGAACCGCATCGACGAGATTATCGTCTTCAACCCGCTGTCGGTGAACGAGATTAAGCGGATTGTGGACATCCAGGTTGGCTTGCTGCAGAAGCGGCTGGCAGACAAGCAGATGGCGCTGACCATCACCGACGCGGCGAAGGAGATACTCGCAGCGGAGGGCTTTGACCCCGTGTATGGGGCGCGACCGCTGAAGCGCGTGCTGCAGAAGCGCGTCATGGACGTGATTGCCATGAAACTGCTGGCGGGCGAGTTCACCGAGGGCGACCACATCGTGGTGGACGCACAGAACGGCGAACTCGTCTTCACCAGGCGCGTGGAAGCGGAAGTGGTGGGTTAGGCACTGCAACGGTGGCAAACGGGTTGCACGAAAGCAGGGGGCGATTGCATGTCCCCTGCTGAGGGTGTTCGAGAATAGGTAGTGCAGTGGGGTATAATCATACCATGAAACACCGAAACTATCGCATCACGCTCAGCACACTGCGCGCACGCGCTATCTACGAAGCCGTGACCCAGTTCACCGAGCAGCACCCGCTGCCTCGCACCAGAGGACGCAAACCCATCTACTCCGAAGCCCTTATCCTCACCCTCGCCCTGTTGCGCACCGCCCGACGCCTCTCGTATCGCCAACTACTCTTCTGCGTCGCCCCCGAAGTGCTGCCGGAGGAGCCTTTGCCCGCGCTGGGCACGCTGCTGTATCGTCTGCAGACCATCCCCGACGCACGCTGGCACGCGCTGCTTGATTGGCTGGCGGCGCAGGGGATTGCGCGGGAGGTTGTGGAGGTGCCGTTTGAAGTGCCTGTGGTGTTTGTGGACGGCACGGGTGTGGGTTTTGACACGCCGTTTGATGCGCAGTTTCGTCGTGGGTCAGAGATACGGCGGATACGTTCGCATGTGAAGGCGGTGGTGTTGGTGTATTGTCGGGGTGGTGGTCGTCGTTGGGTGGTGGGGGTGTCGTTGGGTGGTGCATATGCGGACGAGGGTCGTTTGCTGAGTGAGTGGTTAGGGTCGTATGGCAGTGGGTTGGTGGGTGGTGGTGCGTTGTTGGTAGGTGACAAGTTGTATGGGTATCGGGGTGGTTTGTTGTCGCAGGTGGAGGAGGTGGGCTGGTTGCCTGTGGTTCGTGTGGGTTGTGGTTTGCGTCAGGGCGTTCGGGACAAGGCGCGTGTTCGGGCGTTAGAGCGTTTGGGGGAGTATGGATGGGCGTTGGGGGAGCGGTATCGGGTGGAACAGGTGTTTGGGAGTGTGAAGTGGGTATATGGGAGTTACGTAGGATGTCGCAGTTGGAAGTATGCGCGGGTGCAGGTGTGGGGGATGTTGGTATTGTGGAACTTGGTGCAGTGGTTGCGGGTGGGAGGTGGAGCGGGTAATTTTTGGTGTGTGTCGTTGATGTTTTGGGTGGATGGAGCACAAGGAAAAGGAATTCTCGGACACCCTCTGTCCCCTGCTTGATTTTTTAGCTTCGACGATGTAGAATGTGGTTTAGAACAAACAGCTTCTACTTTCACTCGGATGTAGACAGTATGTGCATTATTCGGGTAGCCAGATGTCATCGGAGGTTCTGATAAGCAAGGGAGACAAAATCAGCAAAGCACCTGCTTAGTGACCAAGCTGGTGCGACTATCGGCAAAGGTGTCTGTGGAGAAGAGTCGATGTCCGCGTTGCAAAAGCGACTGGAGTTCTACGTGCGCACGCGCATTCCGGTAGTTCTTTGGGGACCGCCTGGAGTGGGTAAGACGGCGACGGTGCTGGCGCTGGGGGCGCGACTGGGATTGCCGGTGGAGACCGTCATCGCCAGCATCCACGAGCCCTCCGATTTCAACGGCTTGCCCGTAATTCACGATGGCAGGGTGCGTTTCGCGCCGCCGGCGTGGGCGGTGCGGCTACATCAGGCAGGGCGAGGCATCCTGTTTTTTGACGAAATCAGCAACGCGCCACCGGTGGTACAGGCGGCGATGCTGCGCGTGGTGCTGGAGCGCGTGGTGGGTGACCTCAAGCTCCCCGATGGCGTGGCGGTGCTGGCGGCAGCGAACCCACCGGACGTCGCGGCAGACGGATGGAACCTCAAGCCGCCGCTGGCAAACCGTCTGTCGCACATCTCGTTTCGCTTAGACCCGGCGCAATGGGCGGAGGAGTTCCCTGCCTACTGGGGTAGTCCTCCGCAGGTGGCGGGAGTGGACGAATCGGTGTGGTTGCGCGCCCGTGCGCTGGTGGCAGGATTCATCCGAACGCGCCCGCACCTGTTGCTGTAGATGCCCAAATCGGAGGAGCAGGCGGGCTACGCCTGGCCCTCCCCGCGCAGCTGGGACCATGCCAGTCGCCTGCTGGCGGTGGTGCTGCAGCAGAACCTGCCCACCGAGGAGGCGTTGCCCTACGTCGCGGAGACGGTAGGCGAGGGCGTAGGCATCGAGTTTGTGCACTGGTTGCGCAATACCGACCTGCCCGACCCCGAACACTTGCTGCGCCATCCCAAAGACCTCCAACTTCCAGAAGAGGGAGATAAGCAATACGCGGTGTTGTCGGCGGTGGTGGCGGTGGTGGTGAACCGCAACACGCTGGAACGCTGGCAGGCGGCTTGGCGGGTGCTGGCGCAGGCGGCAAAGCTCGGCGTGGATGACATCGCGGGGGCGGTCGCGCTGCAGCTGGCGCGGGCGGCAAAGACCAACTACATCCCGCCGGACGAAATCCGCGCCTTCCTGCCCCTGCTGCAGCGCGCTAATATCGTGCAGGTGGGGAGGTAGCCGATGGAGTTGCCAGAAAACCTGCGTGCGGCGCGTTTCCTGCTGCTCCGAGAGCGTCCCTACATAGCGGCTGCCGCCTTTGCGCTGATACCTGCCGCGGCACCTGGTCTCCGCAGGCGTGCGTTGGGGGACATCGGAGTAGACAGGCTCTGGCGTCTCTACTACGACCCGGAGGGCATCGCCCGCTGGAACACGCAGCAGCTGGTCGGTGTGCTGTATCACGAACTGTGGCACCTGCTGAACGCGCACCCCGAACGGCTGGCGGCATGGCCGCCCCGGATTGCCAATCTTGGGGGGGACCTGGCGATTAACAGCATCGTGCAGCGCGAGGGGCTATGCCTGCCAGAGGACGGGGTGCTGCCGGAGCAGTTCGGCTTGCCGCCCAATCTCACCGCCGAGGAGTATTGTGAGCAGTTGCAGCAGCAAGCGGACAGCCTGTGTGTCCCTCCTGGCGGAGGTTTGCTAGTGCAGGACCACGGTTCCTGTGCGCACGGGCGTCAGGAGGCATGGGAGTTGCCAGCAGATGCCGCTTCCGTTTCGGCGGTCAGCGACGCCCATGCGGAGTTAATCCGTCGCGAGACGGCGTTGCGCATCGTGGAGTATGCGAAGTCGCAGGGCAGGGTGCCAGACGAAATCCTGCGCTGGGCAAGGCAGAAGCTGAAGCCGCAGGTGGACTGGCGGCGGGAGTTGCGCGCGGCGGTTCAGGGCGCGCTGGCGTGGACGATGGGATTGGAGGATTACACCTACAGCCGCCCCAACCGCCGTCAGTGCGCGTTGCCACAGGTGGTGTTGCCCAGCCTGCGCAAGCCGCTGCCGCGCGTGGCGGTGGTGGTGGACACTTCGCGCTCGATGAGCGAAACCGAGCTGGCGCAGGCGCTGGCGGAGATTGGGGCGGTGTTGCGGCAGGTGCGCGAAGTCACGGTGCTGAGCGTGGATGCGGCGGTGCACGAGGTGCGGCGCGTGTTCCGGGCGGAACAGGTGCAGCTGGTAGGTGGAGGAGGCACGGACATGGGAGTGGGCATCGCCGCGGCGCAGCGGTTAGTCCCGCCGCCCCACGTGCTGGTGGTAGTGACGGACGGAGTTACGGGCTGGCCCGACAAGCCGCCGCGGGGGATGCGGGTAGTGGTGGCGTTGACGACAAAAGAAACACACGCCCCCGCATGGGCGCGGGCAGTACGATGTATTCCAGCCAGAGAGACGGAGGAATGAGCGAGATGGCGCACAAAGTGGACGAACTGATACAACAGTTGACCCGCGGCGATTGGCGGACAAGGCGCGAGGCGTGTTGGGCGCTGGGTGCGTTGGGCGACGTGCGTGCCTTTGAACCGCTCCTGCAACGGCTGGGGGATGGCTACAGTTCGGTTCGCGCGGCGGCGTGTTGGGCGCTGGGTGCGTTGGGCGACGTGCGTGCCTTTGAACCGCTCCTGCAACGGCTGGGGGATGATGACAGTTCGGTTCGCGCGGCGGCGTGTCGGGCGCTGGGTGCGTTGGGTTTTGGGGCAGAGGCGCAGCTGGTGACCGAAGGGCTGGAGGGGAAGGCGCAGGCGGTGGAGCAACTGCGCCATCGCATCGCGGCTGGCGAGGAGCAGTTGTGGCGTCCACTGCTGGCAGCGTTGCAAGACCCTCATGCAAAGCGCGCAGAGGTAAGCCGGTTGCTCGGCAAGTTGGGCGACGTGCGTGCCTTTGAACCGCTCCTGCAACGGCTGGGGGATGGCTACAGTTCGGTTCGCGTGGCGGCGTGTGAGGCGCTGGGTGCGTTGGGCGACGTGCGTGCGGTGGAGCCGATGCTGCCGCTCCTGGAGCCAGAACTGGGTTTTGGCTACTTGGTTCTTCAATCAGCTGCCTGTGTGGCACTGGCGAAGTTGGGCTGCGAGCGGGTATGGGAGAAAATCCCGCGCATGCTCAATAGCAGAAACACGGTCGCCCGCGTCGCTGCCTGTGAGGCGATCGGCGAGTTGGGAGATGCTCGTGGGGTGAAGCTTTTGATCCGACGGCTGGCTGATAAGAAAAGCACGGTTCGCGCGGCGGCGTGTCGGGCGTTGGGCAAGTTGGGTGACCCCCGCGCTGCCAACGCCATCGTCCAGTTGACGCTGCAGGAGAAAGTTCCAGAGGTACTGCAAGCCGCGCAGGAGGCGTTGGAGAGGCTGCTGCCCGCGCAGCCCCAGGGGTGAAGGCAGTTTGACCTGACCCCCATCCCCCTTCCCTGCGAGGGAAGGGGGAGCCAGGACACCCCTCTCCCGCAGCGTCGGGAAAGGGGCAGGGGGTGAGGGCACCAAACTCCCCTCTCCTCGCAGGAGTAGGGCAGGTGTTGCATTGAACCATACCGCACGATACATTTTTGGGGGTGAGGCCTCATCCATCCATTACAGATACCACCCGATGAGCTTCGCTGTGACGTGACCCTGCGGTGCGGGCAGACGTTCCGGTGGAAGACCGTCGCGCCCGACACGTGGAGAGGGGTGATCGGCTCGCACGTCATTACGCTGCACCAGACGGAGCGCGACGTGTTCTACGAGGCATCCAACGGTGAGGATGCAGTGCCCTTATTAAACGACTATCTCCAGCTGCACGTACCCCTTGCGCCCCTGTATCGGCAGTGGAGCGTCGCAGATGCCCGTTTGGCGCGGGTCGCGCCCGCCTTTCCGGGCTTGCGCGTGGTGCGTACCGACCCGGTGGAGTGTCTGTTCAGCTTTCTCTGCTCCAGCGCGAATCACATCGCACGCATCACCCGCATGGTGGACGCGCTCTGCCAGCGTTACGGCGAGCCGCTAGGGGAGGTGGAAGGAGTAAGGTATTACCGGTTCCCTTCTGTGTCCACACTGGCGGCGGCACGCGAGGAGGAGCTGTTCGCTTTGGGATTCGGCTATCGGGCGCGGGTGGTGGTGCAGGCGGCGCGCGCGCTGGCCGAACGGGGCGAGCAGTGGCTGTATGCGCTCAGAGATGTTCCCTATGAGGAGGCGCACCGCCAGCTGCTCACCCTGCCCGGCGTGGGACACAAGATAGCTGATTGCGTCTGTCTGTTCTCGCTGGACAAACCGCAGGCGATACCAGTAGATACCCATGTCTGGCAAATCGCCCGGCGCGACTACCTGCCCGAACTGCAGGGGCGCAGCCTTACCGAACGAGTATACTGGCAGGTAGGCGATTTCTTCCGGGCGCGGTTTGGTGCATACGCGGGCTGGGCGCATAACGTGCTGTTCGCGGCGGAATTGGCGGCGTTTCGGCAGAGGGTGCAGGCAGGAGAGGTCTCCGCTTAACGCGAAACCTTGCTGTAGCAATCCTGCAACACACTGGAGGCTTTTTCAGCATGGCACGAGTGGTCGTGGTCGGCAGTGCAAACATGGACATGGTGGTGCGCGCCCCGCGCATTCCACGACCGGGCGAGACCATCGTCGGGACGCAGTTTGTCATGGTGCCCGGCGGAAAGGGCGCGAACCAGGCGGTGGCGGCGGCACGTCTCGGCGCGCACGTGACCTTTGTGGCGCGGGTGGGCAACGACCTCTTTGGCGACCATAATCTGGAAGGCTATCAGCACGAAGGGATCGACTGCCGCTTCATCGTGCGGGATGAAGAGACCCCGTCCGGAGTGGCGTTGATTGCAGTGGACGCGGAAGGGCAAAACGCGATTGTGGTCGCGCCCGGCGCCAATATGCGGCTGGCTCCGGAGGATGTCGAGCGGGCGGAGGAAGCCATCGCAAAGGCGGACGTCGTGCTGGCGCAGCTGGAGGTGCCCATCCCCACCGTGACCCGAACCGCCGATTTGGCACACAAGCACGGCAAGCGGATGATTCTGAACCCAGCCCCTGCGCCCAGACAACCCCTGCCTTCTGAGCTCTTGCGACACGTAGACATCCTGACGCCCAACGAAACCGAGGCACAGAGCATCTGCAACGCGCCCGCGTATGCCTCTGCGGAATCGATGGGGCAGGCGCTGCGTGCGCTGGGCGTGCCGACAGTGATTATCACCCTGGGCGCGGAAGGAGTACTGCTTCAGGACGCCACAGGTGCCCAGCGGATGCCCGCCTACCCAGTTCAAGCCATAGATACAACAGCTGCCGGGGATGCCTTCGCGGGCGCGCTGGCGGTTGCGCTGGCGGAGGGCAAGGGCATCGAGGCCGCCGTGCAGTTTGCCCAGCGCGCCGCTGCCCTGTCGGTGACCCGCCTGGGAGCGCAGCCGTCCCTGCCCTACCGCGCAGAGGTGGAGGAATAGCCTGCCTCCTTTACGGCCAAATCTGGTGGTTGAGGTGTTGCATCACCAGCAGGTTAGGCGTGACGTGCGCGGGCATCTGCAGCAACTGGATGATGGCGTCCGCGACGTCCTCGGGTTGTAACAGCATGTCCGCACGCGGTTTGCCCGGAATGCCTTCCCAGAACGGACTGTCTACGCCCGAAGGACAGATGACGCTGACCCGAATGTTCTGCCGACGCAGCTCGTGCGACAGCGACTGGCACATGCCCACCACCGCGTATTTGCTGGCAGCGTAGATACTGCCGTTCGCCAGCGGCTTGATGCCCAGTATGCCCGCGATGGCGACGATGTGCCCGCCCCCCGCTTGCGTCAGATGGGGCAACGACACCTGAGCGATGTGGTAAAGCCCTTTGACGTTGGTATCGAAAAGGCGGTCGTAGGTCTGTTCATCGGTGTCGGCAAACGCGCCCAGATGCCCCACCCCCGCCGAGTGTATCACCATGTCCAGCCTGCCGAAATCTAACACGACTCGCTCCACAAAGCGCTGGCAGTCCTCACGAGAGCGCACATCCGCCTGCATGGCGATGAGCGAGTCGCCCGAGGGGTCTAACGCCGTCACCCGTGCTATCCCCTCTGCCGACAGCCCACACACGCCCACATTCGCTCCTTCATCCAGCAGGCGTTTGGTGAGCGCAAGCCCGATACCACTCGTGCCTCCCGTGACGATGGCAACCTTCTCCGACAGCATGGTTACTGTGCGTGACCTCCTTTATAGTGAAAAGCGTCGAATAGCAGCAGAAACGCTCCCTGCAAAGTTATACCCCATCCGAAGCCGTGCAGTAGCGCACTGCGTCCCCAAATCACCATGCCCAGCCCTACCAGCACGTAACCCACATCGAGAAAGACGTTCACTTTCAGTAACCGCAGCAGCTTAAGGCGTTCCGCCTCCTCATCGGCGATACCCCGACGCTCCTTTTTCAGCACGCCATACAGTCCTGCCGAAGCGATAAGCAGGTTGACGAACCCCCATGCCGCGTTCATGCCCCCGAAAGCCTGCCAGAACGAACGTTCTGCGGAGAGCAACGCAAGGAGACCGCCTGCGAAGATGCTGAGCAATGACCACGCGGTGAGCTGTTTGAGAAGCCGAAGTTGGAAGGCTAAAATGGGTATTGACGACATGCTTTGAAAATACGTGCAGGAGGATACGTCCTCCTGCACGGGTCGGTAGGTTAGTAGGTCTTCTTCTGTGTCTGCTTCGGAGGCAGAATCACGGTGTCGATGACGTGAATCACGCCATTGGTGCACATGATGTCTGCCTTCACCACGTTCGCTTTGTTGATGCGCACCTTGCCGCGCGAGGTGGCTATCTTAATCTCCGCTCCCTGCAGGGTCTTCGCGCTCTTGAGCTTGACGACCTGGTCGGAGGTAACCTTCCCGCTGACCACATGGTACAGCAACACCTGCCTGAGCGCTTCCTTGTCCTTCAGCAGGGCGTCCACCTGCGCCTTCGGCAGTTTGGCGAACGCCTGGTCGGTCGGAGCAAACACGGTGAAGGGACCCTCACCACGCAGGGCGTCCACCAGCCCCGCTTCCTGCACCAGCTTCACCAGCGTGTTGAACTGACCCGCTGCAATAGCGGTGTCCACGATGTCCTTCTCCGCCGCGCGAGCGGCAGGCATTACCAATATTGCCAGAACCATCGTCACTGCTCCGGCGGCAATCAGCTTCCGCAAAACCTTCATCTCCTCCTCCACGATGCGATTTATTTAGACATGCTAACTACATGTCCGTTTCCTCTATACGGAAGCGCGCCCGCGAAGGTTCCCCACGTGCCACGAAGAAGTGGATTGCTACCCATCATCCAGCGGTGGAAGTTCGCGCGGAATCGAGTTGTGGGAAACGTTCATCTGGGAAACGCAAGATGATGAATCAGCTGCCAAAAGCTTGCCTATCACGAGCTATAATATATCCGTCAATTGAGGCAACGGTGCGACCATGACACCACAAGGCACTGTGCTGTTAGCAGGCGGAGGAGTAACCCTACCTGAGACAGTGCGAGCGTTCATTCGGTTTGCTGGCGGTGTGGACGCGCGTATCGTTATTCTGGCGCACACACAATCGGACCTCCACGAGGCTGGCGAGCAGTCGGTGGCTCTGTTCGAGCAGCATGGCGCCCGCAACGTGGTAGCCCCCGATTCGATGCAGGCAGAGACGCTTGCCAGCCACCTTCACGAAGCCAGTGGGGTATGGATTCCTGGCGGCGACCAGAACCGCTTGATGCGGCTGTTGGGACACTCCAGTGCGTTCCGTCAGGCGATACAGGGGGTGTTGCGTCGCGGCGGCGTCGTTGGCGGAACCAGTGCTGGTGCCTCGCTAATGGGTCGCTGGATGCCAACCGGCGAACGCAACGCCAGAGAGGCTGTGCGACGGGGGGCAGTCTCGCTAGGACGTGGGTTAGACCTGCTGCCGAACACCATCGTGGACCAGCACTTCATCCGCCGCAATCGGTGGGCGCGGCTGCTGTGCGCGGTGCTGGAACATCCCGACTGTGTGGGCATCGGTCTGGACGAAGGGGCATGGGCAGTCGTGCAGGCTAATCAGTTGCGCGTATACAGAGGGCAGGTGGTGGTGCTTCGGGCAGTTACTACCCCGCGTGAAACGGGGCGGCTGATGGGCTGCCGCGACCTTCGGATGAGCCTGCTGTTGGAAGGCGATACTCTCTTGCTGGGCGAGCGGCGTGGCTAAATGTTCATCTTCTTGAACACACGCTCGGGGATGCTGCGCATGACCAGCATCACCAGCCACCACACGGCGGGCACGTAGGCGATGTCTCTGCCGCGCAGGATAGCCTGCACGCTCTCCCGTGCCACCCGCTGTGGCGATGCCAGAAACGGCAGCTTATCCCGCCCCCACGTCATCCGCGTATCGATGAAACCGGGCTTGATGGTCGTGACCTGTACCCCCTTCTTGCTCAGCCGGTTGCGCAGACCCTGCAGGAATAGCGACAAACCACCCTTCGCTGCGCCGTAGGGGTAGTTCTGCCCGCGCCCGCGGTCGCCCGCCACCGAGCTGACCCCCGCGATGAACCCCGTTCCCCGCTGCTCGAAGTAGCAAGCCGCCAGCGTTAGTAGCGACGCTGCGCCAGTGAAGTTGACGTCTATCAGCCGCCGCACCGCCTGTGGTTCACGGAACGCCTCTTCCAGTCCGTCCATGCTACCCGCCACCCACACCACACCGTCCAATCCGTCCATTGCCTGCACCACCTGCTGCCAGAACGCCTCATGCGTCTCGATGGCGGCGGCATCAAAACGTCCGCTGTAAACGGTCGTCCCAAAGCGGATACGCACATCGCTGGCAACGCGCTCCAGCTCGTCCCCATCGCGCGCGGCAAGGAAAAGCGCATCTCCCTGCTTCGCGAACTCGTGCGCCATGTAGCGCGCCAGCGGAGAGGTCGCCCCGACAATCAGCAACCGTCTCATTTGCTCACCTCCACCAGACGCAGGCGTCGCGCCAGGTCGGACTGCAGCAGCCCGTTTGGGTCTACCTGTGCTTTCACCTCGCGCCAGCGCGGCAACAGGGGATACGTGGCGTGGAAGGTCTCTGCCGACATGCGTGCATCTTTTGCCAAATACAGTCGTCCGCCCGCACCCAGCACGATACTGTCCAGCTCGTCCAGCACCTCAAACAGCCCGCGACGCACGGAAAAGTCCAGCGCGATGGTGTAGCCGGGCATGGGGAACGATAGCATCCCGCCGCTGCTCTCACCCATGCGTTTCAGCACCGACAGGAACGGATAGGCGCGTCGCTGCTGGGCAGTTCGCAGGATGTCCTCCAGACTCTTCACGCCGTTCTCATACGGCAGTACACACTGCCACTGCACGAAGCCCCGTTTGCCGTAGGCGCGGTTCCACTGCAGGATGCTGTCCAGCGGATAGAAGTAGGTGTTGTAGTCCACCAGCACGCTGTCACGGGCAGGGTGGGTGGCGTAATACAGGTTGTTGAACACTCGCAACGATAACGGGTTCAGCACGAATTCAGGCACATCGAGAGGAAGCTTTTTGTCCCGCTTGCGCGGAATGCCAAACGGATTTTGCCTCTGGGCATTGGGCAGCTCGCCTGCCCCTGCGTGGCGCCCGAACATCAGCACGCCCCTGCCGAAGCCTCTGCCCTGTGCCACACAGTCCAGCCATGCCACCGAGTAAAGGTAGTCCGCGTCGCGCTCGTGGAAGGTGTTCAAGGTGTCGTCGAGGTCGCGTGTGCGCACGTAATCCACCACAATCCAGGCGGTCTCCACGGGGCGTAGTTGCAGTTCCACCTCCAGAATGATGCCCGTCAACCCCATCCCGCCGACGGTGGCGTAGAAGAGCTCCGAGTTCTGCTTGCGCGAACAGCACACGGTTTCACCACCCGGCAACAACAGCGTCAATGAACGCACGAAGTTGCCGAGGGAGCCGTCGTGGTGGTGGTTCTTGCCATGCACATCGCATGCCACACACGCGCCGACCGTGCAGAACTTGGTGCCGGGCGTCACTGGTAGAAACCAGCCGCGAGGCAGGAAAGTGGCGATGATGTCCGCCAGCGCAACGCCTCCCTCACACCGCAGCAACCCCGTTTCCGTGTCAAATGCGAGGTAACGGTCGAGGCGTTCCATCAGCAGCACGCCCTGCTCGCTGTTGAGCGCGGCGTCGCCGTATGCCCGACCGAGCCCTCTTGGCAGGTAACTGGACATCCCGCCATGCTGCAGCACCTCCGCCACCTCCCGCACCCGCTCGGGGCGAAAGAGGTAGCACAGGGCACTAGCGTAACGACCCCAACCACTAAGGTACACCTGCTTCTTGCAAGGGATTGACTTAAACATTGACTGAGTCCGAACGTGCGAGCGGGGTCTTTTGGGATACACCTTCCAGAGCGGCAATAAGCGACGGCGCGCTTAAGAGAAACACGAGGGGATACAACTCTAGCAACCCGCGAAACTCATCAATCCAAGCAAACATTACGTATAGGGGTAGGAGGAAGACGCAGGAAAGCGCGAAGAGAGTGCGCAAGACTACAGGTTTTTGTCTCCAACGATAGGAAATAAGCAGCAAAGCTGCAGCGATGACGAGTCCAAAACGCACATGTTTGAGACCAAAATCAGTGAAGAATGGTAGATTATAGTCAAACAGGTGAAACTCCATGTTAACTCCTGCGTTACTCCCATAAAAGCGCAGAAGGTAGTATCGCCACACGCCCCACACTGCGAGCTGAAGGGCAGTCTCGCCCAGCAGTTGGCGGCGAGGCGTACCTCTGGCGAACGCAAACCAAAACATGAAGGGCAGCAGCAATGCTGTCTCTTTGTTCAGAACAGCCAAAACAAATGACAAATAGTATAGCTTTCTATAAGTTGTCAACAAGGCGTATGTCGCTAAAGAGAAGCAGAATAGAGTGGTAGGGTCATACGGGTACGGACCGTAAAGCAGCAGTATCGGTGCGAGACCAACAAGCCCCAATACGGGTAAAACCCAGCACAAAGACGGGGAATAGCCATACAGTTGGCTAAGACTGTGCTTCCATACAACGCCTGAAGCCGCCAGACACAGGGTCATAAGTAATACGACGACAAAATACTCGAAGCGATAAACTGGCGCTTTTCCCAATAAAAGCCAACTGTGCTTTTTTGCAAACCGCTCTACAAAATGCACGGTTTGATGCTTGAGAGGTGCAATCTGACCAACCACGAACGCAGTCTTGGGCACTAGCACCCGGTATACAAAAGGTCTCCACGCTGTACCCTCTATCATTTTAGAGAGATACGCCCTTCCATCTACGTAGAAGCCTCTGCGCAACACTACTGCCAGCAGAATAGCAAAACTCAGCCCCACGTAGAATGTTAGCACAAAACCAATTCGGATAACTGGATTCCAAAGGTCTCGCTCAAACATGCTTCACCTGGAAAATAGCATACTCGTTATCTATGAACTTCGGAAAACTACAGTGCAATTCCTGCAAATCGAGGGAACTTGGATATGTCTACAAGTGCCTACCCCACTCCTTGCTCCCGCAGCACTGTACGCACCCACTCTTTATCCTCTTGACGCAGAGGCATGGGCGGCTCCGCAGTGTAGTCCACCAACGCCCAGTAACGACCCTCCCGATACACCCGGTTCAATACCTCCTGCAGGTCTATCACCACATCCGCGTCGCCCTCCGCCAACGGCACACTCACCCGCGGCAACCGGTCCCGCAACGACCACAACCACACCCACGCAGTGCCACCTTCCCAGCCCGCCTTGTGCAAACACACCACGTAGTCCCACTCCCGCTGCACCAGCAACCCGCGCGGCACCAAAACCGTATGCTCCCCCACGTGCAACAGGTCAATCTCCATCAGGTGCGTGGTACTGCGGATGAGGTCGCGCTGCTTTTGCAGATACAACTCCCTGCCCTGCGCGCCGGGCGTCTTATTGGCAGGGCTGAGCAGTTCAATCACGGTAACCAGTTCGCGCCTGCCCTTGCGGATGGCGTAAATCTGGATGAAGGGTTCGCGCACGGGGTAAGGGTGCAGTTCCACCTTCACGGGCGGGTCTGCCAGCGCGACGGTTTGCGCCGCTGGTGGGCTGCCTGGAGAGCCAACGGGGCGCGAGATGGTCACGTCGGGATAAATCACCCGCGCTGTATCCGCACGCTCCACATACACCCGCTCATCGATGTCGGCGGCATAGCCTTCAGGAAGGGAAACGTTCAGCTCATCCGCAAGGTATGTAATGAATCGGTGATGCACCCCCGACCACAGGCGCGGGTCTTCCAGATATGGGTTCATGCCAGGAAACGGGTTCTCGGTCATCAGCAGCCCACCAGCCTCATTATACTCACTCTCAAATCATAGACGTGATGCCCCACGAAAGCGTCAAAGATAGCCCTACCAACACCCATGCCCACCACTTCCACCTGCGCGTCGTGAACACCTGCAGAAGCAGCACCGCCCCCATGATGGTCAGCAGTTCCACCGCAACCCGACCCTGCGGGTGATTTTGGGGTTCACCCAGTACGCCCAGATAGGTGCCCGTCGCCGACAGCCCCGTCAGCATCAGCAGCACTGCGCCTAACCGCTCACCAGAACGAAGCTGCGCTCCTACGGTGATCAATGCCAGCATCGCGCCCAACAATCCTGTTAACTCCAGACCGATAGGCATCCATCGCGCCCATTGCGCCGTACCCAATACCACCGTGAAGAGCGGTATCAGGCAGGCAACATACAGGGGTACATACCAGTGTGCCACCTGCCCGAACTGTGGGCGCGGCGGCAACACCTCCAGCTGTACCGGTATCACAATGCGATGTCCTCCATTGAGGAATTGTACCGTGTCCGCCAGTTTGCCCTGCGCAGAGACCATGCTCGTGTCGGCGGTCAGGGTAACCACCTGCTGTTTGCGGCGTAAGACGGTGGGATGCACATACAGCCATCCCGGTTGCGAGACCAGCTGAGCGTCCAGCGGCTTCCTGTTGGTGGAACGCACCGACACCTTGGCCATACACCGCTCTCCCTGACGGACGGGACCCAGCAGTACCTCCTTTGGCTCCAGACGGACGATGGAAGGCTGTGGGCTATGGGGTGTCCCGCCTGCGTGCTTCCGTTTCTGCTGCACGCCATACGCCTGCGATGAGACGAGGGCGATGGTTTCCCCGTCCTCTGCCGGTAGCAACGCGCGCACCTTGCGCAGGGCATCCGCGAACTCGCTGGCGGTGGCGTAGCGGTCTTCCTTGCGCTTTGCCAGTGCGCGGTCTATCACTGTCTGCAAAGCCGCGGGCACATCGGCTACGGACTCCTGTAAGGGCGACGGCTGCTGTTTCTGCACCGCCTCCTGCCACGAGAAGGGGTTCTTCGGATTGGCGGCGTTAAACGGGCGGCGACCAGTCACCATCTCATACAGCGTCACTCCGACCGCCCACAGATCCGAGCGATAGTCGGAATGCTCTTCTTCTTCGAAGTCCTCGGGCGCCATATACACGTAGGTGCCCGCTCCGCCCGCATATGAGCCTGTGCCCAGAATGGTTGCCAGCCCGAAGTCCACCAGCTTTACCACGTCGTCTTTGCGTATCAGGATGTTACCCGGCTTGATGTCACGGTGGATGGTGTGGTTCTGATGGGCGTAGTCCAGAGCGTCCAGCACCTGAATCGCGATGTCCAGCGCCTTCGAGACAGGTAGTTTGCCCTGCTGCCGCAGCAGTTCCTGCAGGTTGACGCCGGGCACATACTCCATCGCGATGAGGACTTTGCCGTCCACCTTGTCTACGCTGTGCACCTGCACGATGTTCGGGTGACGCAGGCGGTCCAGCAGGCGCGCCTCTTCCAAAAACCGCTCCATATCGCCCGCCTGCACGTTAATCTCCTTCAGCGCGACCTGTTTGCGCAGCAAGGTGTCCCACGCGAGGTAAACGATGCCCGTCGCGCCGTAGCCCAGCACGTCCACACGCTCGTATTTACCGATGGGGCTGAGAGCCATTGTCGGTTCCCTCTGGTATGGCGCGGAAGACGGTCAGCCTGCCCGCATCGATGACGTATACTGAGCCGTCCGAACCCACTGCCAGCGCCGCTGGTCGCTTCAGCTTACCCTGCCCGATGCTTCCCAGCAACGCCCCGTCGGTACGGTACTTGAGAATGCGTCGACCGGTGCGGTCGCACACATAGAAGTTGCCCTGTGGGTCGGTTGCGAAGTAGACCACATCGGGCTTGATTTCGGGGTTTGCTGCCGCGCTGAAAGGCTGGCTGGAAACCGTTAGCAACTTCCCCTCCGGCGAGATGCAAAGCACTCTGCCCTGCTCGCTCATGGCGTAAATCCTGCCCTGCGGGTCGACGGTTAAGGGTGCGCCGCGCAGCGGTTTGTTCAGCAGAACCTTCGGCTCAGCGTAACGCAACCGGGCAAGGTCCAACACTGGCGGGGGCGGCGGCAGCTGTGGGGCGGGTTTCGGTTTTCTGACAACGGATACCCATGCCAGCACGCCTGCCATTATTAAGACCACCACAATCCCAATCGCCGCAGGCCGAGGCGAGATGCGCTTTACCCAGCGGGCTACCTGCCGGAGAGGGTCACGAACCGTAGGCAGTTCGGAGACCGTCTGCAGCTCTTCATCGTCGGATGAAGCGGCTATCTCGCGCATGTCTGCTGCCAGCAACACGGTGATATTATCCTGTCCCCCCTGTGCGTTGGCGGCTTCAATCAGGCTGCGACAGGCGCGTTCGGGGTCGCGACGGTGTTTGCGCAGCAGGCGCACTATCTCCTCTTCCCACACCATATTCGTCAAGCCGTCGGTGCAAAGCATCAGCACATCGCCCGACTCCACCCGCGTGGAAACTACATCCGGCGTGTAATCCACACTGGTGCCGACGGCGCGCGTGAGCATGTGCCGAAAACGGCTGTGGCGAGCCTGCTCAAGGCTCATACCTCCGGCGCGCACCTGCTCGGCGACAAAGGTATGGTCCTCCGTGAGGGGCAGCAGCTGTTCGCCGCGAAGGATATACGCCCGGCTGTCCCCCACGCTGGCTATCCACGCCTCCGTGTCCCGGACCAGCGCCATCACGAGGGTCGTGCCCATACCTTCGTACTCGGGATGCTCTTCTGCGCGTTGCTGGATGGAGATATGCGCCGCTTCCACCGCAAAACGCAGCAGGGAGGAGGCGTCCACATACCTCGCGTTGTTCAATATTGCTTGCGATGCTGCCTCTACCGCCGCACGACTGGCAACCTCCCCGGCGTTACGTCCACCCATGCCGTCCGCAACGATGAGCGCAAAGTCGTACGCACCACGCAGCTGCGCCGAATTCAATATGGCGTAACTGTCTTCGTTATGCGCTCGCACTTTGCCCACGTCTGTGGCGGCAGCAACCTGCCAGAGAGGTTTCTTTCCCGTCACCAGGCTTGCCATTCGTCTACTCCACATCCTGTCGAATAGTCCACGCTACGTACAGCACAAACAATACCAGCGCTGCCAGCAGCACAAACCGAAGCAATCCCGCCAGCACGTTCATGGCGTTGCCTCGACATCGAAGCGTAGAATCGTTTTGCCTACGACAATGAGGGCGCCGGGCTGCAGAGCCAGTGGCTTGCGCGGGGTGAGAATCTTTTCGTTCACGGCGGTGCCCGATGTGCTGCCCAGGTCCTCTATCTGCCACTCGTTGCCGTTCCAGCGAATCACCGCATGGCGCATGGCAACATCCGGCTCTTCGATAACGATGTCCGCCGTCAGCGCACGCCCGATTAACGCCTCGCTGGGCAGAGGGATGACCTCCTCCTGGGGAGTGTCCGGATACAATGTCAGCGTGGCTGCGGGGCGTGCTACCGTCTCTGCTACAGCGGATGTGTCCTGCTGCTGGGAGGGCGGTTCGCTGCTTTCAAAAACGAGCATCGTCTTGCCCAGGCGGATGCGGTCGCCGGAGCGCAGCACCCTGTTGTCCACCCGCTGCTCGTTGACAAACAGCCCGTTGGTGCTTTGCAGGTCATAGATGACATAGTTGCCTGCGGAGGCGTCCCACTCAATTCGTGCGTGTCTGCGGGACACCTGCTGGTCGCCGTCCAGCACCAGGTCGCACCCTGCATTGCGTGACCGCCCGATAATGACCGGACGGTTCGCCAGCGACAGCAACACGTTGCCGTCCGCGCTTTTCAGCACGGCGCGCGCGCCCATGCCCGTTGCCACATCGGTGGTGGCAGTAAAGGGCACGCTGGCGACGTTAGTTGCCTCTTCCGGTGGGATAAACTGCGGAGACGGCGTTACCAATGGCAGGGGGACAGACGGGTCGAACTTCGCGGTAATGCGCAGCGCCTGCCTCGGCGCGTTTGCAGGTGAAACCGGCTGCGCCACCACCTCGCACACGATGCCCCCGCGCAGGCGATAGCCCTCCTCCTGCAGCTCCTGCCACAGCGCATCCGCCAGCTCCTGCGGTTGCAGGAAGGTGAGATGGGCATCCTGTTCTTCCGGGTTCTGCAGGGCGATTTCCAGCCGGTAGCGGTTGGGCACATACATCTCGCCATCCAGCCCCTCGATGCGGTGCTCCTCTGCCGCAATCACCAGCCGACGCAGCACCTCGCGCGGATGCAGCTCGCCGCCCGCGCCGAACAGCCCCTCGTACCAGCTGCCAAACAGTGTGTTGATGCGCTCGAACAGCCTGCGCACGTGGTTCTCACCTTCCTGCAAGGACTGCTTTCCATTATATCCTTTGCCGCACAGGGCGTCAACGTTTGCGATACTCCAGCAACAGTGAACCCGGCGCGCGGTCTATCCGAACCAACAAACCTTGCAGGAGATCGCTGCCGCTCGCCTGACTTACCGTGTGGCGCAGGTTCTCGTCCGTCATGCGTATTTCGTAAGTTTCTTCTGGGTTCAGCGCACGCAGGCTGATCGTCTGCTCGCGCGGCCAGCAACGCGCCCTTCGGAAGACCAGCGCAATGCCCGCATCCTTCTCTGGCAGGTGGAACTGGTAAGCCATCCACGCATCGTCGGCGGTGCTGTAGGGCGTCAGGGGATAGAAGTCGCCAAAGAAATAAGCGCGCACACGGCGAAACTCCGCCGCCAGTGCCTTTGCCCGTCCGCTGGGGAAGCGGTGCCCAGCCTGCCACGTGGCTTCTGGCGGCAGCAACCCCCGGCACTCCTCATCGGGGGCAGCGTTCACCCACGCTTTCCACAGCAGTAAGCCGTTGTTCATCGCGCTGCGCAGGAGGTAGGCGTCGGGATAGCCGCATACGGAGCTGGTAGTGGGCAGGTAGCGACTGATGCCCATGGTGTGGCACTGCTGACTGACGGGCTCGAACGACATGTAATCGGTGCGCCACAGCGCCACACTGCGCGAGACGGTCTCCAAATCAATACGTCTGCCTCCAGAGGCGCAATTGTCGATAAGCAGGTCAGGGTGGCGTTCTCGGAGGGTGTCCCACAGCGTGTACAGTCCCTCCACATAGCGTATCTCGGCGATGCCCTGCCGGTCGGGGGCATCGTGGGCTCGCCAGTATGGTAGCGGCTCGATGTTGAAATCGTGGCGGTAAATATCGATACCTTCTTGCACAATCATTTGCGACAGATGTTCGGTAAGCCAACGCACGGCATCGGGGTTGCCGAGGTTCAGCAAGCCGTTGGGTTCGTTGGGAAGGCGCAGCACCCAGTCAGGATGTTCGCGGTCAATCCAGGTGCTCCGAAAGACGCGCTCGGGCTCAAACCACACCAGCAGCCCCTTCATGCCCACCTCTCGCACGCTATCGGAGAGCGGTCGCAGTCCGCGTGGAAAGGCGTCCTTACGCGGGAACCAGTTGCCCACGCCGTCAGGCCATAGCCCCTCGAACCAGCCCGCGTCCACCCAGAAATACTCCACCCCAAGGGGCGCGAACTGCTGGGCGAGCTCAATCTGGTTCTGCTCGGTGGCGGGGTTCGCCCACTCTGGAGGTCCACAAAAGGTGCAGGTGAAGGGTAGGGTCACCGGCTTGCCTCGACGTTGTGGCACGTGGTGTCGCAACAAAAAGCGGCGCAACCGGTTGAACCCCACGAACTCGTCCTCGCCCTGCCAGAAGAGCAATAGGATACGCGGTGTGCGTATCGCTTCGCCAGGGTGCAGCTTCAGGTGCGTCTGTTCCATACCAGACCGCAGGCGCAGTGTGTTGCCGTCCTCCACCCAGAAGTCTGCCGCCCACTGCCCCGACCAGCCGATGGCGAACGCGACTCCACCGTCGTCCGTTTGCAGGTTGAAGAAGGGCAGGGCAACGGTGTTCGAGGATCGCCCTCCCACCGGCGCAAGGTGCACCGTTTTGCCGGGCGTCAGGTCGTCCACCAGTGGAGCAAAGTCGTCTTTCTCTGCACTGCTGCCCCGTGCCCGGTGCAGCTTCCAGTGGGTTGCGCCCGAAAGCGCGGTGTCTATCGCTTGCAGATTCGCCAGAACAGGGCTCTCCTGCGTGCTGGTGTTGCGAACCCGCAGGAGCCACTCGATGGCGGGGAAATCCGCAAACAGCGTGCATTCGCATTCCACCTGCAAGCCCGTGGCAGGGTCCGTGTAAATGAAGGTGTGCAGAGTACGCGAACGAGCAGGGCGACGGCTGTGATGTTGAAGTTGCCATTGAGGCAAGAGTTCTGCGGACGACCTGTTCCCATACTGAAACGAAAACGGCGGCACCGCCCCAGCGGCGAACTGAGCGAACATCCACTCCTGAACCTCGTCCGGGTCAGTCATGGAAGCTACCAACGAGCGCATGGCTTTGATTCCTCCTGAAAACGGATTTTCGGTGGAGTGATTCCTCACCGGACCGTGTGCTCCTGCACGCGGTTTGAACTTCTGAACCCGCCTGATTACGGAACTTCACACCGCCTTAACATTGCTGGAGGTATAATGAAATTTAGTTAGTGGCGCGGGTTGCAGAATCAAACTGGACAACCACGATTAAACGCGCGGGAGGAGGCAAATGGCATCTTCTACACTGTCACGGCGGGAACTGTTGCAGGCAAGTACGGTAGCCCTGTTCAGCGGTGGTTTGCTGGCGCGGCAATCGTCAGCGCAAGGGCGTTCGCGAGCTCCCAAAAACATCATCTTCATGGTCTCCGACGGCATGAGCATGGGCGTGCCATCGATGGCAGAGCCGTTCTCTCGGATGGCACGTGGCAAAGGCACGCGATGGTTCCAGCTCTTGCAGGACCCGGAGGCGGTTGTGGGGCTTTTCGAGACCAGATCGCTGGACTCGCTGGTGACCGACTCGTCGGCGGCGAGCAGCGCGTGGGGCAGTGGCTCAAGGGTGTTCAACGGAGCCGTCAACGTACTGCCCGACGGCACCAAACTGACCCCGATTGCACACCTGATGAAGCGGGCGGGCAAACGGGTAGGGCTGGTAACCACGACGACCATCACCCACGCCACCCCAGCCGGTTTCGCAGCGGTGACCCCCAACCGCGACGACGAGCATATTATCGCCACGCAGTATTTAGATTTGGTGGACGTGCTGATGGGCGGTGGACGGCGGTTCTTCGACCCTGTGCAGCGCGCGGACAAACGCGACCTTATTGCCGAATACCAGCAGAAGGGCTATGCCTTCTGGGAGAGACGGGAGCAGGTGACCGGGCGCGAACGCCCTGAAAAGGTACTCGGGCTGTTCTGGTCAGGACATGTGCCCTACACCATCGACCACAAGAACGACCCGCAAATCTGGGCGCAGGTGCCAACGCTGGCGGAGATGACACGTGCCGCGCTGGAAATGCTTTCCCGCTCCCCGAAAGGTTTCCTGCTTCAGGTGGAGGGCGGGCGTGTAGACCACGCCGCACATGCCAACGACCCCGCCGCCATCTTGTGGGACCAGCTCGCCTTTGACGATGCCGTGGCAGTAGCGCTGGAGTTCGTGCGCCGAAATCCCGACACGCTGCTCATCGTCACCAGCGACCACGGCAACTCCAACCCCGGCTTGAACGGCATGGGCGAAGAATACCGCGACAGCGAGAAGTGTTTGGAACGCATCACAAAGGCGAAGGGCTCTTACGTCGCCGTTCAGGAACAGCTGCGGAAGGCGGGTGCGCCCACTGCCGACAGGGTTCGCGAGGTCATCCGCGAAGTCATTGGTGTCGAAATCAGTCGTGAAGAGGCGGAGGTTATTGCCAATGTGGCTGCGGGTAAGCCTGCGCCGACACTCAACCGCGCCCATGCTAGTTTAGTCGGGGTGATGGGCGAGGTGCTGGCTAACTACTTCGGCATCGCATGGATTGGCACGCAGCACACGGGCGACTGGACGCTGGTGACCGCATTGGGGGCGGGAAAGGAGATGTTTGCGGGTATTCAGCCCCACAAGGAGGCTTTCCACCGGATGCTGAGGTTGTCCGGTATCTCCTTCCGCAACCCGGAGATGACCCCTGAACAGGCGAAACGCTATCTGGCACGTGCGCCCCGAGTACGCCCGGTACACTGGACCTAAATCCGTCTGCGCACGCACATCCGTTACTCTCAGCCGGTGGCTGCGTTCCGATGTGGCTGCCGGCTGAGACTTAAGCGCGGAAACGCCTTCAGACTCCATCAGGATATGACTTCGCATAGGAGTTCTCCCTCAGGAGCAGGAGATTCAACGTCTTGTAAAGAACCTGTTCTTCCCAAATGCGCCGGAGCGTGGGTTATGAGAACCACAGGTTCGCACCATAGCCCTGCTCCTGGTGGTGGAGAAATGAGTATGGATTAGCAGTGGGTTTCTATCAGGAGGGGCAATGGGAGCTTTTCTGGGCTTGTCGGCGGAGTGTGCGGGGCTGTCTCGCCCCATGTGCGACGATGTCACGCTCGTAGACCAGCTGCTGGGCGAGGTGCTTCAAGAGCAGGAGGGCGAAGAACTGTTGCAAGTCGCGCGTGTGCTGTACGAGGAAAGCGAGACGGAAGACCCTCATACCCTGATGGAGCGCATCCCGCAGTTGAGAAACCCCTACTTTGTGCGTCAACTGTTGCGGGCATATACCGTGCTGTTCCAGCTGCTGAACATGGTGGAACAGAAAGAGATTGTGCGGGTAAACCGCGAGAGACAACTGCAGGCCACAGGTGAACCTCGCCCCGAGTCGATCCGTGAAGCGGTGCTGCGTTTGAAAGAGAGCGGGATGACCGCCGAACAGATGCAGCAACTGCTTTACCAGCTGGACATCTGTCCCACCATTACCGCGCATCCGACCGAAGCCCGTCGTCGTTCCGTGCTGGACAAGCTGTACCGGATTGTGCAACACCTGTCGGAGCGTTCGCTTCCTCCGAGTGCTCCTCGGCTGGACATGCCTCTGGATATGGTGGGCGTCACCGAAAGCGAGCTGAGGCGTGCGCTCACTGCCCTGTGGCAAACCGATGAGTTCGGCTCCGCCACCGTCACCCCCTATGACGAGGTACGCAACGCCCTGTATTTTTTCCAGCACACGATCCTCGACGTGGTGGCGTGGTTGATGGAAGACCTGCGCACTGCCCTTCGACACGCTTATCCAGATACAGTTTTCGAGATACCTCCATTTATTCGCTTCCGTTCGTGGGTGGGTGGCGACCGCGACGGTAACCCCAAGGTCACTCCGGAGGTGACCTGGTGGACGCTGTTAATGCATAAGAAGGTGGTACTTCAGCACTACTTGCGCTGCGTTCGGGAATTGCGGCGCGAGTTGACCCAGAGCACACGCCTGGTGCCTGCGAACGAAGAGTTGTTGCTCGCCCTTGATGACGACCGCGAACAGTTCGCTCTGCCCGCACATATCCTGCACCGTCATGAGCGCGAGCCTTATGCGCTGAAGCTCTGCTTTATCGAGGTTCGCCTCCGTGCCACCCTGCGACACCTCAACGCGCTGACCGACTTCCACGCGGAGGGACCGTCGTTCGTCGCCAGATTTCCTGCCTATCAGAACAGTCAGGAGCTTCTGGCAGACCTGTTGCTGTTGCAGCGGAGCCTGCGCGAGAACCGGGCGCGTGCGCTGGCTGAAGAAGGTCCTCTGGCAAAGATGATTGCCCAGTGTCGGGTGTTCGGTTTCCATCTGGCAACGCTGGACATCCGCCAGCACAGTGATGAACACGCCAAAGTGATTGACGAGATTCTGGAAGTGGCGAAAGTCTTGCCAGGTGACACGCGCTATTCGGATTTGCCGGAAGAAGAGAAGGTGCGTCTACTGACCCGGGAGCTGTGCAATCCGCGCCCCCTGCTGCCTCGCGAATGGACAGGCACGCCGCACGCTCAGTCGGTGATGCAGGTGTTCGAGGTGATGAAGCACGCCCTTCGCTACATTTCACCCGACTCGGTGCGGGCGTACATCATTTCCATGACGCACGGCATCAGCGACGTGCTGGAGGTGTTGCTTCTGGCGAAAGAGGCGGGTTTGGTGTCCTGGCAAAATGGACATATGAAGAGCGATATCGATGTGGTGCCACTCTTTGAAACCATACACGATTTGAGCAACTGCCACACGCTGATGAAGCAGCTGTTTGGTAATCACGCCTATGAACACCACCTGCGGGCACGTGGTCACTTTCAGGAGATTATGCTGGGCTACTCGGACAGCAGCAAAGACGGTGGCTATCTGGCAGCGAACTGGTGGCTTTACGAAACCCAGGCTCGCCTGGCGGATACCTGTCGTAAAGCAGGAGTGGATTTCCGTCTGTTTCACGGGCGGGGCGGCACTGTCGGACGGGGTGGGGGAAGGGCGAACGTAGCCATTCTCTCGCAGCCTCCGGGAAGCTTGAACGGTCGCATCCGCTTCACCGAGCAGGGTGAAGTGGTCTCGTTCCGCTACGGTCTCATACCCTTTGCCCATCGGCATCTGGAACAGGTGGCACACGCGGTGATGCTGGCTACCGCAGGTCGCATCCGTAAGCGCATTCCGCGGCGCTGGTACTCGGCAATGGAAAGCCTTGCCAGACACTCCCTGCAGGTATACCGCGCGCTGGTGTATGAGGATCCGGATTTCTGGGCGTTTTACACCCAGGCAACGCCCATCTCTCATATCAGCCGACTGCCCATCGCCTCGCGTCCGGTGTTCCGCCCTCGAGCGGACACCGTCGGGCTGGAGAACCTTCGAGCCATCCCATGGGTATTCGCCTGGGTGCAAAGCCGGTATGCGATACCGGGTTGGTACGGAGTGGGCAGCGCGTTACAATGGTTCTGCTCCGAATCGCCCGACAACCTCGCGCTGTTGCAGGAGATGTATCGGGCGTGGCCGTTCTTCCGGATGATAGTAGACAACGCGCAGCTGGAGCTGATACGTGCTCACATGCCTACCGCACGGCTCTATGCGTCCAGGGTACAACCCGTTGATCTGGGACGGAGATTGCATCTCCTGATCGAAGAGGAATTTGAGCGCACGATGGACTGGATACTGCGCATTACCGGGCAAACGGAGCTGATGCAGAATGCGATGGTGGTGCGACGCACGGTAGACCTGCGCAATCCGGCGGTAATGCCCCTGAACAAGCTCCAGCTGGCACTGCTGGACATCTGGGAGAAACACGGGGAACAGGATGTACAGAGTGCCTGGCATGATGCTATCCTGCTGAGCATCGCAGGTATCGCCGCCGCCATGCAGAGCACAGGATAGCGTAGAGCGGGGCAGACACGGAGTTCTGCCCCAACGGTGTTGCACAGGAGAACGGCGATGCCGTTAAGAGGCAGGTTTGCTCTTCGGGTCACCGGGCAAAGTGCCTGCTTTCAGCTCGTTGCCGTTGGAAACCCCATCCTTGTCCGAGTCGACATTCTCGATGGACTTGAGAATCTCGGCGGTCAGGTCCTTCGTCTTCTTCTCCTGCATTGCCTTCTGAACGTCCTTGCCGTAGACGTTCAGCTCCTTGCCCTTGACGTGACAGGCCATGCACTTTGCTTTCGCCAGCGCGCTGTCTTTGGGGGCAGGGTACGTCTTGTTGAACAACACCTGCATCTTGGGTGTTGCCAGCGCACTCACCATCAGCCCCAGCGCAAGCAACGTACTCACCAGCATCCTCACTCTGTTCATGCGGTTACCTCCTTTGGGTGTCCTTCGTTGTTCGGCACAGCAAAGGGTTTGCCGTGACGCTCTACGGCTTACTCTTTGGGTCGCCGGGAAGCGTACCGGCCCGGATTTCGTTGACGTTCAAGACACCGTCCTTGTCCGAGTCGACCTTCTCAATAGATTTCAAAATCTCGGCGGTCAAATCCTTCGTTTTCTTTGCCTGCATCGCCTTCTGCACGTCCTTGCCGTAGGAGTTCAGCTGCGTCCCCGTCGAGTGGCAGGCATTGCAATTCGCCTTCATCAATGCGCTGTCTTTGGGCGGACGGTAAGTTTTGCGAAATGTTCCCAGATAAGCCGGCGTTGCCAGCACACCGACCATCAGCCCCAGAGTCAGTATAGTGGTTGCAAGCAGTTTCATTCGCACAGTGAGAGACCTCCTTTCGCACGTCGGGTGTTTTTCTCCTGTATTATGTCACACTCTGCCCCTGATTACCAAGTGCCCGCTTCGATGGATACCCTGCATTTCACACCTCTAAATAGACGCTGGGGCATGCGTCATTGTTCTGCAAATCTTCCGCTCCACAAAGGTTTACCTGATACCGATGGTGAATAACATTCATAATAAGAATAGAGGGCAAGGCGCTCATCGCCTTGCCACTATGGGTGAACAAGAGGCGTAGCCATGCAAGTGCAATTCCGTGACATGGAGGGTTCGCTGCCACAGGCAGCGCGCGAGTACATTGGGAAGAAGATAAGCAAGCTGGAGCGTCATTTCAAGAACTTCCGCACCGCCACCGTGGTGCACGAGGAGATCCGCGGCAGACACACCATCGAGATCACACTGAACGGCGACGGAATCACCCTGCGTGCGGAAGACAGCACCAATGACCTCCGTGCTACCGTAGACCGCGTGGTGGACAAACTGGAAGCGCAGCTGGCACGTTTCAAGGGCAAGCGCTTCCGCTCGCTGGCGAAGCGCGACCGGGAGGATATGTTGCACGCGGAAGAGATTACGCTGATGCTGGAAGCCACAGGGGAAGAACCTGCGACCGAGCCGGGTGAAGAGGAGGCTCCCCCCTTCCGCATCGCGCGCATCAAGCGCTTTACGCTGAAGCCTTCCACGCTCGAAGAGGCAGCGATGGAAATGGAGATGTTACAGCACGACTTCCATGTCTTTCTGGACATGGAGACGCAGGGGGTGCGGGTGCTCTACCGCCGCAGGGATGGAACCTACGGCTTGCTCATCGGGGAAGAGTAACGCTCTCCTGCTACTGTGCCGAAGCCCCTCCCGCGTGGAGGGGCTTTTTGTGCTACTGTTATAGCAATTTTGCGACTTGTGCTGTAAGATATACTCGATAAAAGCGTGGAAAGAGAGAGGCGACAACGATGACAGACAGCAAATCTCCGCTACAGCAAGCACGAGCATCGTATCAACCCAAGTTACCACCCGCTCTGCGTACGGGCAACATCGCCGTGCAGCTGGGTGAACCCACCGAACCGGCAACCGACAAGGAGGAAATCCGCAAACTCTTTCCGCTCACCTACGGTCAGCCCATCGCAACGCTGGTGGAAGGGAAGGGAGACCTCAGCACCAAACCGCTCAAGGTCGGGGTGGTGCTCTCGGGTGGACCTGCGCCTGGCGGACATAACGTCATCGCCGGGGTATTTGACGCCCTGAAAGCGGCAAACCCCGACAGCAAGGTATACGGCTTCCTGAAGGGACCCGCAGGCGTTATCAAGGGCAAGTACATCGAACTCACCGCCGATGTTGTCGACCAGTATCGGAACACCGGTGGCTTCAACATGATTATGACCGGGCGCGACAAGATCGAAAAGCCGGAAGAACTGGAAGCCTGCCGAAAGAACTTTGAAGAGATGGGACTGGACGGACTGGTCATCATCGGCGGGGACGACTCGAACACCAATGCGGCGGTTCTCGCCGAGTATTTGCGCTCCGTCGGTTCCTCCACCTGCATCATCGGTGTGCCCAAGACCATCGATGGCGACATGAAGAACGAGCTCATCGAAGCCTCGTTCGGTTTCGATACCGCCAGCAAGGTGTACGCCGAGCTGATTGGCAATATCGCCCGCGATGCCACCTCCGCGGTGAAGTACTGGCACTTCATCCGCCTGATGGGACGTGCTGCCAGCCACGTCACGCTGGAATGCGCCCTGCAGACCCACCCCAACATCGCGCTCATCTCGGAAGAGGTGCAGGCGAAGGGCATCACCCTGCAACAGATTGTGGAGCAAATCGTGGACTCGGTGGTGAAGCGGGCACAGGCGGGCAAGAACTACGGCGTCGCGCTGGTGCCGGAGGGACTCGTGGAGTTCATCGCCGAGATTAAGACGCTCATCGATGAACTCAGCGCGATACTCGGTCAGGAGGAAGAGTACATCCACAGCCTGCCCGACCATTCGGAGCGTGTGCAGTACCTGAGCAGCAAGCTCAGCGACCACAGCGCCCGAGTATACGGCTCTCTGCCTCAGGACATTCAGGAAGTGCTTCTGCGCCGCGACAGTCACGGCAACGTGCCTCTGTCACAGGTGGAGACGGAGCGGTTGCTGATTGACCTCGTCTCCGACCGCATCCGCGAGATGCAGGCGAAGGGCGAGGCGAAAGAGGTGAAGTTCAGTCCTCTGAGCCACTTCTTCGGCTACGAGGGGCGATGCGCTGCTCCTTCTAACTTCGACGCCGACTACGCCTACACGCTGGGCTACGCTGCGGCGCAGCTGATACGCGCCGGATTGACGGGTTACACCGTTTACGTGCGTCACCTGACCAGGAGCGCAGAGGAATGGGTAGCGGGCGGCGTGCCGGTGACGATGATGCTCAATATCGAGGTGCGCAAGGGCAAACCCACGCCTGTTATCCGAAAGGCGCTGGTGGACCTCAACGGCAAGCCGTTCCAGACCTTCGCCGCGCAGCGCGACAGGTGGGCGGTGGAGGACGATTATCGCTTCCCCGGGCCCATCCAGTATTTTGGTCCGAGCGAGATTTGCGACGCGCCAACGCTGACCCTGCAGCTGGAGCGCGGGTAACAGGTACCTCTTGGAGGGCGAGGCTCCCGCCGAGTCGTTCGCCAAGTGTTCGGCTCACCGGGAGGTTCGCCCTCCAGTTCATGAACCGATTGCCTATTGGAAGGCGAGGCTCCCGCCGGGTCCCTTACTCGTCCCCAATCAGCCCGAAATTGCGCACCAGAACGCCGAAATCGAACAGGCTGATCTCCTCGTCGCCGTCGAAGTCGGTGGCGGGGTCGAAGTGGGGGTCGCCACGAAACGCGCCAAACGCCGCCACCAGCCTGCCGAAGTCGAACAGGGTGACTTCATTATCTCCATCGGCATCACCACCCAGCAGGGATACGCTCAGCGTGCCACTGAAGGGCACATTGACACTGCGCGACACCCGGCGCAGGGAACGGTCTGCCTTAAACGCCACATCCCACGTGCCGACCGGCAGGGCGAGTTGCACACTTCCCCCTTCCGAGAGCGAAACCGTTTGCGTCTCCAGGGGTTGCGTATCGTCGGGCTGGCGTATCTCTACCTGCAGAGCCACCAGCGAGTAATCGCCCACGAAATCGGTGAGCGTGACGGCGCAGGCGGTGTTTGAACGGGGCATGGCGGGAGGAATGCCTGTGCCTATCGTGACGTCATCGAAGTAGAAATCGGTGGCGTTGCTGGCAAGTCCCCGAATGCGCACCGTCGTGGCGCCATACGCCGGGTTACGCGGTTCCGTCTTCAGCACGCCATCGACGATGAAGAGAACCTCATCAGGTTTCCAAAGCCAGATAGCGGCGTGATGCCAGCCCGCACTGCGGGCGGTACCGGCAAAGTTTGCCCATGTCGCCGCCCCACCTCCCTGACTGGCGAACGAGTCGGGCGGATAGTAGGCAGGGTCTGAAATGTCTCCTCGCACCTGATAGGTGTTGAGATTTGCCTTCGGGTCGAAGCTTGCCGCGCCCAGTGAAAACGAGGTCACCTGCCCGGTGGTCACTCCCGCTCCCACATCCAGTAACCCTGTGCTGTAATACAGCAGTTCCACCCAGGCGTTCGCCTGTTTACCTGCGGAACCGGTATCATAAAACCACCAGTCCACGTATGCCCCGACGCCCAGTGGCGCGGACAGGTTCAGGAAGTTGGCGCGGTGCGCACCCGCTTTCAGCCACAGGCTCTGGCTACCGCGTGCTTTTGCGTCGGAGGGCTGAGGCAGGTAAGGGTCGCCCGGGTAGGCTGGATGCACATAGGGATTGACGATGTGGACCAGCTGCAGGTTGGGAGGGGCAATCTGCCCGTGCCACACGTTGCGTGTTAGCCAGACAGCGTCGAACAGGTCGTTCGGGTTGTCATACTGTTCAAACTGCTGCTGACCCTGATAGCTTTCGAAATTGTCCGAAAAGACCACCTGAGCAGATGCACTGTTTATCCACAGGATGATCGATATCAAGACCATGGCGATATGCATGGCTACATCTCCTTTCCAAGGGTGCGCCGCGCGCGACTACATGATGGTTTGTCAGTCATGGCTGCTGTCATTCTGAGCGTCAGCGAAGAATCTCCGGGATGCCTCACCGCGTTCAGCATGACGATGGTCAGCATTGCTATTGGGCACCAGAATCTTATCACGCCATACCATCGCTGTCAAACTGGTATCTCTGCGAGTTTTCAGGTATCTTAATAACACCGAACAAGCGACGGCAGGATATGGAACAACCGGTACAGCAGAGCTGGAGCAGAAGAGGGATTGCGATGGGAGTGCGATGGCTGTGGATGCTCGGTCTGTGGTGCTATGTATCCACTACGGTGTGGGCGGCTGGCAGCAGTGTGCAGCTGATTGCCACCACCGTGCAGAACATTCCGGTGAAAATCATTCGCGTGAATATGAACGATGAAAACGTGAAGGTGACGGGCATGCTGGCGAAGCAGCAGCGTGGACGCACCGAGCCGCTGGAGAGCATGGTAGCGCGCGCCCGACCGACCGCAGCAGTTACCGGAACCTTTTTCGGTACGCGCTCCTATCTGCCTGTGGGTGATATCGTGATAGAGGGAAGAATGGTGCATTTCGGCGGTATCGGCACTGCGCTTTGCATCACTCCCGATAATCAGGTGGAGTTTGTGGATGTCCAGCGCAACCGCCGGGAGGACTGGAGCGCGTACAACTTCGTCATCCGCTCGGGGCCGCGTCTGGTGAGGGCTGGCAGAATCGGGGTGTATCCGCGTGCGGAGGGTTTTCGCGACAGGAACCTGCTCCGTCCGGCATGGCGGCTGGCGGTGGGCTTGACGCGCGAGAACCACCTGCTGTTTGTCGGCACGCGCAAACCCATCACGCTGAGGCAGATGGCGCTGGTCATGCACCGACTGGGCTGTGTGGACGCCATCAATCTGGATGCCGGTTCCTCCACCGGCATGTACTACCGCGGTCAGATATTGATGCGCCCCCTGCGTCGATTGACCAACCTTGTTCTGGTATACGAGAACCGCGAGCAATTTGAGCAACGGAAGTACTCGATACTGCCCCTGCGCATCAGGCGGTAGTGCACCGTGAAGCCTTCGCCTCGGAGGGCGAGCCTCCTGCTGAGCCGTAAACCCTTCTCCCCACCCGCGGGGAGGTCGCATGCGGATTCGGCTCACTGGGAGGTTCGCCCTCCACCTGTGCTACGGTATCTCGTTACGCTCCAGCGGGCGCGCCGAGGGGATGATTTCCGCAAAGGCAAAGGAGCGACGAACGTCCAGCAGGCGCGCTTTCACCCGTTGCCCCGCGTATTCTGCGCCGTCCGTGAGGTCCAGCAGGAAGCCGTCCGTCCAGCCGATGAATTTCAGGTTGCCGTCCGCAGCCAGCGAGGACGGTTCCACCAGACACTCTACCACCTGCGCGCGTCGGAAGCCCAGCCAGGAACGGTCGAAGTCTGCCATCGTGCCCGGTCGGATATCGTAGCTCTCCACGTGTCTTTCCGGGTCGCTGCGCACATAGATAGCGCAATGCAGGGCGTGTTCCAGTTCATCCACGTTTTCGCCCTCGGGACCGATAATCAGCTCCGCCACCTTCGGGTGCGCGATAACGAGGTAGGCTTCGGCGTGCTCGGCGGTGGCGCGGCGGGTGAGGTCTCGCTCGATGTCCAGACTGACCGATTCGGGAGCGATGATACGCCCCCGCCCACCACAGTAGGGACACGGCTCCATCAGAAGCTCCACCACCGACTCGCCCGTTCGCTTGCGCGTCATCTGCACCAGCCCCAGCGGGCTGATGTGGCTGATTTTGGTGCGGGCGCGGTCGCGTTTCAAGGCGCGTTCCAGGGTGCGCATCACCTGCTGGCGGTCATGCGCGTTGCTCATGTCGATGAAGTCGATGACGATAATCCCGCCCAAATCGCGCAAACGCAGTTGCCGTGCTACTTCCTCGGCGGCTTCGATGTTCGTACGCACGATGGTGTCTGCCAGACTGGTGCTGCCCGTAAACTTGCCCGTGTTCACATCGATGGTGGTCAGCGCTTCGGTTTCGTCTATCGTCAGGTAACCGCCCGACTTCAGGTACACCTGCCGCTTCATGAGGCGGTCTATCTCCTGCTCGATGCGGAAGTGGTCGAAGATAGGCTCGTCCTTGTCGTACAATTCGATGCGAGACTTGAGTTTGGGCGCAAAGCGACCGGCGAGCTCCACTGCCTTCTGGAACTCCTCCGGGTCGTCAATCACCATACGGGTTGTGTCCGAGCTGAAGATGTCGCGTACCGTCTTGAACAGCAGCGAGTAGTCTTTGTGAATCAGCGCGGGCGCTTTCGCCTTGCGGGCGGTCTCCTGAATCTTGCTCCACTGCTCCAGCAGCCACTCGATATCCTGCAGCAGTTGCTCTTCACTCTTGTCTTCCGCTTCGGTGCGGATAATCAGCCCGAAGCCCTCCGGGCGCAGTTCGCGCCCCAGCCGTTTCAGTCGCTCGCGCTCTTTGGGGTCGGTGATTTTGCGAGAGACGCCCAGATGCTCGCCTTCCGGCGTCAGCACCACGTACCTGCCAGGCAGGGTAATCCGTGTGGAGACGCGGCAACCCTTCGTGCCGCGCGGTCCTTTGGTGACCTGCACCAGTATCTCCTGTCCCACGCGCAGGATCTCCTTGATGTTGCGGTTGCGCAGGGCGGAACGACGCATCGACGCGGGGGCAGGGGTTTCTTCGCCGCTTTCGGGCAGGATATCGCCCACATACAGAAACGCATTGCGCTCGAGCCCGATATCCACAAAAGCCGCATCCATGCCGGGCAGCACGTTTGCCACACGCGACTTGTAGATACTGCCCACGATGCGCTCTTCGCGCTCCACATGCAGCTCCATGAGACGGTCGTCTTCCAGCACGGCAATGCGCGTCTCACGGCTGCCCACGTTCACGATGATTTCCTTTTTCATCTGCCTGCCTCACCTCCTTTCCGAGGCTGTTTTCCACCGTTGCCACTCTTGCGGGGTGTTCAGGTTGACGAAGCACTGCCCGTCGGCATCGAAGCGGCGTATGACCTCTTCCTGTGCCCACTGCAGTATACCCGCCTTCTCCATTTGCTGCAGGACGCGCCACATGGCGTACTCCCCCTCCCGCAGGCTCGACTCTAAGAAGGGTGCCGCCTCGGGAAGCCACGCCGCGTGCAGAGGTTGCGCCTGCCCCAGCCAGCGCGGCACATGTACCGCGGCGCCCGCCGCGTTCTCCACTAACCACCTGCCGAACTCCACATGCACGAAGGGCATATCGCAGGCGCATACGAAGCACGGTTGCTGCAGATGGTGCAGGGCAGTCAGTATGGCTGCGGCTACACCTGCGCCCGGTTGTTCATCCGGTACCCACTCCACGCCGGGCGCGGTGACCCACGCCGCCTCTCCGCCAATCACCACTACCTGCGAGAAGGCGGTCTGAAGACGGGTCGCCACATACTCCAACAGCGGACGCCCTTGCCATTGTAGCAACGCTTTGGGCGTGCCCATCCGCCGGCTACTGCCCCCTGCCAGTATCGCTGCTGCTCCCGGTGCGTTCACGCCTATCGCAAAGCGGAGTCTGTTTCTGGAAACACCTTCACCAGCCGCACCGCCACCGCGGGGAAAAGTAACCACTCGCCCTTGTCGTTCTCGATGGCGACCCAGTTGTTGGCAATGGCGCGGAGAATGCCCTCGTCCTTGTGCTCAGCGCTGCCAGAACGCGACCAGACCTGCACGCGCCTGCCGATGAAAGAGTTCGGCGTCTGCTGCATGTTAACGCACCTTGCTTCCAACAGGTACAGGCTTGTCAGGCGTCAGCAGGATGGCTTTACCGTCCACTTCCGCCGCCAGCAACATGCCCTGCGATGGCACGCCGCGAATGGTGGCGGGTTGCAGGTTGGTCAGCACCACAATCTGCCTGCCGATGACATCCTGTGGGCTGTAGGTCTCGGCGATACCAGCCACCAGCGTGCGCTCCTCTCCGCCGATATCGACGGTGAGTTTCAGCAGTTTGGACGTGTTCGGAACGGGTTCCGCCGACTTCACCTCGGCGATTTTGATTTCCAGCTTCTGAAAATCCTGAATGGTAATCAGGTTGCTCTGCTCCATGTCGGTCTCCTTTTCCATCTTCACTGTCACCGCTTCATCCGTAATGCGCGGGAACAGGGGCTGTGGCTGCTGCACGCTCGTGCCCGGTTGCAACCGCCCCCACACGCTTTCCGCCTGCCAGCTCGCCTGCACCGCCGGCGTATCGATGCCCAGCTGTTGCCAGATGCGTGCCGTCGCCACTGGCATGGTGGGTGCCAGCCACAGGGCGCACAGCCGTACTCCCTCCAGCACATCATACAGCACGCCCTGCGCACGCTCGGTCTCGCCGTTGCGGTAAAGGCTCCACGGTGCCTGCTCATCCAGATACTTGTTCAGGCGCGACACCATCCGCCAGATTTGCTCCAGCACGCCGTTGAGACGGAAGCGGTAAACCTCTTCCTCAATGTCCCTCTCGATGTCCGCCGCCAGCTGCGCCAGTTCCGCGTGGTGTTCGAGCGGTTTGGGCACCCGTCCCTGCGCGTAGCGCCAGACCATGTTCAGCGTGCGATTGAGCAGGTTGCCCAGGTCGTTGGCAAGGTCGCTGTTATAGCGTTTGCGGAAGGATTCCTCCGAGAACTCGCTGTCCAGCCCGAACTGCATCTCGCGAATCAACAGGTATCGCTCGGCGTCCACCGCGAGTTCGAAATCCGCTCCCGACCACGCGGCGATATCCTTCGCCAGCTGCACCGGGTGGGGCAGGTTGCCTTTGGACTTGCTCCCCTTCTCGCCGCCGATGGTCCACCAGCCATGCCCGAAGATCCGCTCCGGCACAGGCAGACCCAGCGACATCAGCATGGCAGGCCAGAGGGTGGCGTGGAAGCGCACGAAAATCTCCTTGCCCATCAGGTGCACGGCGGGCCAGAGCTGCCGGTAGCGTTCCATATCTTCGGGCCAGCCGGTGGCGGAGACGTAGTTAATCAGCGCGTCGAACCACACGTAGATGACCTTATCCGGCTCGCCGGGCACGGGGATGCCCCAGCCCGGGTTGGCGCGGGTGACGCTCTGGTCGCGCAGCCCCTGCTTGATGAAGGCGATGACCTCGTTCTTGCGAAACTCCGGCTCCAGCCAGTCGGGATGCTCTACGATATATTGCAGCAAGCGGTCCCCGTAGGCGGAAAGGCGGAAGAAGTAATCCTCTTCCTGCACCCACTGCAGAGGGCGACGGCACTCGGCGTTGGGGCACAGTTTGTCCTCGCCCACATCAGACGGGGCGAAGAAGGTTTCATCCGACACGCAGTACCAGCCTTCGTAGATGCCCTTGTAGATATCGCCCTTTTCGCGCATCCGGCGGAAAAACTCCTGCACCACGCGCACATGGCGTGGCTCGGTGGTGCGGATGAAGTCATCGTATTCGATGTGCATCACCTTCCATGCCTGCTGGAACTCGGCGGCGAGCTCGTCCACGAACTGCTGCGTGGGCACGCCCCGCTCCTGCGCGGCGCGGTGCACCTTGATGGCGTTCTCGTCGGTGCCGGTGAGGAGCCACACCCTGCGCCCGCGCATCTTCTGGTAGCGCGCCAGCACGTCCGCTGCCAGTGTGGTCAATGTGCTGCCGATGTGTGGCGAACTGTTCACGTAATAAATCGGGGTAGTCACATAGTACGCCTTTTCACTCCCCATAATGTCCATTATCTCCTTCTTCCGGTTCGCGTGCTTCTTTTGCTTCCGCTAACACCTGCTGAGCCTGTTCCAGTTGGTCCTGCGGTACCAGGATTTCCATTCCCCATGTGACGTAAACGTGTCCCAGCGTGCGTACAAACACCTTCACCCCTGCGCTGCGCAGCAGGTCTACAATGATGTTACCCTCCATCACGTTCGGGGTGGAGTACAAAAGCACCCATTGCTGGCGAGAGTTGTGGCGCATCTCACGTCTCACAGGAAGGACAACGCCCCGGTTCGCAAAACGGAGGCGGATTGCCTCCCGTGCATCTGTCGCATCCGATCACACCCATATCTTTGCTCACCTTCGGCGAGAAAAACAGCGAGATAAGGCGCGATACTTCCGTTGACCCGCACTGGGGACAGGTCACCCCGGAGACATCGGTGCTGGAAAACCTCTGCTCGAACTTCTGACCGCACCCTTTGCAGCGAAACTCATAGATAGGCATCGGTATCCGGCACCTCCTCGTCGACGATGGGCTCTTCTTCCACCACTTCGACAGCACCGCCAGCAGCGCAGGCGCAACCGGTCACCTGTTTCTCCCACTGTAACTCCGATGCGGCATAAGTGATGATTGTCCCATCGGGAAACTCCACCATCACCTCTTCCTTAAGGATGTTCAGGTCGCTCACGCGCCCCTCTCCGCGCGGGGTCTGCACGGTGTCGCCGATTCGGGGCAAGCGCGACCGGGCGTCCTTATACATGTCATGCTCGTATTGCAGGCAGCACATCAGCTTGCCGCACACGCCCGAGAACTTCACCGGGTTCAGGAACAGGCTCTGGTCCTTCGCCATCTTCATCGAGATGGGTGTGAACTCCTTCAGGAAGGTGCTGCAACACAGCGTCAGTCCACACGGACCGATGCCGCCCATCATCTTCGCCTGGTCGCGGGGACCAATCTGCAGCAGCTGGATGCGCGTGCGGAAAGTGGCGGCGAGGTCCCGCACCAGCTCGCGAAAGTCCACACGGTTCTCCGCCACGAAGTAGAAGGTGAGCTGCGTGCGGTCAAAGGCATACTCACAGTGAACCAGCTTCATCGGCAAGCCGTGTTTGGCTATCTTGTCCCGGCAGATGCCGAAAGCCTCTTTTGCCATATACAGGTTTTGCCTGTACTGTTCCAGGTCTTCGGGGGTGGCTGGGCGCAGGATGGGCTTCAGCGGTGCCTGCAAATCCTCGTCGACGACCTCGCGCGGAGGGATACGCACCGTGCCCATCTCCTGACCGCGTGCGGTCTCCACGATGACCTTATCCCACTCCTTCAGTTCGTACCCTGCCGGGTCAAACCAGTACGAGCGCGCCACGCGCTTGAAAGCTATTCCAACCGCAATGGGCATCGTTCCCCCTGTGATGGTAAAGACTGCTTGCATTTTCATTTTAACATAATCAACAGGTGCAGGCAAACGGTGGTCAAACGAATGTCTGCCTTCCTGTAGCCGCAGGTTTTAGACTGCGATAGGCTTAACGCCCCCCTGAAAGAGTTCGGCTACGCGAGGTAACCCGGCGATTACAGGTGGCGGGCAACGCAGGAACAAAACCTGCTGATGCCGGTTTCCAGCCTCCCAAGAAGGATTGTTTTTCAGGTTGTCCGTAACTTCCAGATGCTGGACGGTATCTTTCTCGAACATCCCCGCAAAATCCCTTGCCAAACACGCTGACCCTGTGATATACTGTCTCCAAAGAACCAAATGAAGAAGGGGGAACCATCATGAACCGTGTTCGCAAACGCTTTGTGACCAAACCCCTCGCGTTGGCTCTTTCTGTTGTATTCCTGCTTACAAATGCGAGGGGGTAACCACGCTTAGTAACGTCCTCGCAGCAGCTGCCTCGCTGGGGATTATCCTCGCGAATACGACCACTGCCTGTGCAACCACGCTCCACCACCTGTGAAACCAGACCATCCTCGTTGCTGCCCTACGGCCACCATCTGGCGGCAGCACAACCAACTCGGGTATCGGCATCGGCGATGACGAACCCCTGCCCAATGAAACCAACACCGGCAACCCCTACCGATGGCAGGCACAGCTCGCCGACACCAACACCCTGCACGGCAACAAACTGACCACTGTGCCCCTTGTCGGCTGGCAAGCCAGAGGCGGAATGCCCGTGCAGTTCACTCTCTACCACAACAGTAAAGCCACCATCAACCGCGAGTTGGGGCAGAAGTGGTCACACACGTATCTGCTCTACCTGCTGGTGGACAGCCCGACGGGAAACGTTACCGTGCACTGGGGCGATGGCAAGTGCTACACCTTCATCCGTCAGCCCAATGGCAGTTACCTGCCTCCCGCAGGCATCTACGACACCCTTGTTGCCAACGGCAGCCCCATCAGCAGTTATGACCTCACCACCAAAGAGCAGATACGCTACCGTTTCACTAATCCCAACGGCACGGGATGGTTCTGCACCAGCATCACCGACCCTAACGGCAATACCATCACCCTCACCTACAATAGCAGCAACCGCCTCACCCGCCTGAGCGACCCCACCAACCGCCAGCTGAACTTCTCCTACAACCTGTCGGGCAGGATGACGGCGGTCACCGACCCGCTCAACCGGCAGTGGACGTTCACCTATGACGCCTACGGGCGTTTGACGCAGGTGAACTTTCCCACCCTCAACGGCAACACCTATCGTCTGCAGTTCGGCTACAACGCCAACCACAACATCACCAGTTTGACCGACCGGCGGGGTAACGTGTGGCAATACAGTTATGATGTCTCCAACCGCCTGGTTTCGCAGAACGACCCTGCGGGCAACACCATCACCTTCAGCTATGGCACCAACCAGACCGGTGTCACCGACCCCAACGGGCACACCACGGTGCACACCTACGATGGCAACGGACGACTGCTCTCGGAGCAAGATGCGCTGGGATACATCCAGAGTTACAGCTGGGATGCCAGCAACAACCTCACTGCCCTGACCGACAGGCGGGGTAACGTGTGGAGTTTCACCTACGACAGTCGGGGTAATGTGCTCAGTCAGACCGACCCGCTGGGCAATACCAGCAGCTTCACCTACAACGCCCGCAACCGCGTGCTGACTGTTACCGACCCTCTGGGGCATCAGACGGTGAACACCTATGATGCTACGGGCTGGAACCTTATTCAGACACAACACAAGGACAGCAACGGTGCGGTCATCAGCACCGTCGGTTACACTGTGAACAGTTACGGACTGGTTACCAGCAAGACGGATGCGGGCGGACACACCACGCAATATGGCTATGACACGCACGGCAACCTCAGCAGCGTCACCACGCCGCTGGGCAAAGTGACCCAGTACAGTTACAACCTGCTGGGACTGCAGACCGCCCGCACCGACGCCATGGGGCGGACCACCACCTACAGCCGGGACAACTGGATGCGCCTGGTGCAGATAACCTACCCCGATAACAGCGTCAAGACCTTCAGTTACGATGCCAACGATAATCTGGTGGGCTGGACGGATAGCACGGGCACCTGGGCACGCACCTATGACTCTACCAACCGCCTCACCAGCGAGTCGTGGAACGGGGTGGTTCAGGTCAGTTACAGTTACGATGCGTCCGGCAAGCGGGGACTGCTCAGCAGCATGAGTGACCTGAGCGGTCGCACGGTGACCTACAGTTACACCGCGCGCAACGAGCTGGCATCGGTAACGGAGCCGACCGGCACCACCAGTTATACCTACGACGCCAACGGCAACGAGGTGAGCATCACCGCTCCGAACGGGGTCACCACCAGCAAGAGTTACGATGTGGCGAACCGGTTGACGAGCATCGTGCATCGGCGCAGCGACAACAACGTGATAGCCTCCTACAATTACAGTTACAACGCGGACGGGTTGCGCACGCAGGTGGTGGAGGCGGATGATTCCACCGTTACGTACACCTACGACGGTGCGCACCGTCTGGTGGGCGAGGTTCGCACCGGCACGGCACCCTATTCCATCAGTTACACCCTGGACGCAGAGGGCAACCGTCTGAGCCAGACGGTGAACGGAGTGACCACCACCTTCAGTTACAATGCCGACGACCAGTTGCTCTCCACGAGTGGCGGTTTCAACAACAGTTACACCTACAACGCCAACGGGGAGCAGGTGTCCCGTGTGCTGAACGGGGTGAGCTATACGCTGAGCTGGGACTACGACGGTCAGCTGGTGGGCATCAGCGGCAAAGGCAGTGTGGTAACCTTCAGCTACGATGCGCTGGGACGTCGGGTTTCGCGCACGGTGAACGGCACCCCTTGTCAACTGGTGCATGACGGTGATAAGATAATAGTGGAACGTCAGGGCAGCGCGGTCACTGCCGTCTACAGTTACGGCAACGCGCTGGTTGCCCGCAACGGGGAGGTGGTGCTGCCAGACGGGTTAGGCACCACGCGGGCGACGGTGAACAGCCTTCAGGCTTTGACCAGCACGTTGACAACCGAAGCCTTCGGCAACGCGGTGGCGCAGTGGGGCAGCAGTGCTAACCCCTACCGCTTTGCGGGGGCGTGGGGCTACCGCGACGACGGCGATGCGGGGTTGTTGCACGTCGGTGCGCGCTACTACGACCCGCAGGTAGGGCGGTTCATCTCGCGGGACGCGGTGCTTTCTGAGCATCCGTATCTGTATTGCGAGCATGAGCCGGTGAATAGGGTTGATCCGAGTGGAAGGAAGACATATGAATGGTTGGAGGTTGCAGGGGGACTTATCGCAAGCGTCGGTGGCCTAGTAGCAATAGTCAACCCACCAGCCGGAAGTGTGATAGCCTTTGTGGGTGCATTGGTGGGGGGTATTGGTTTAGGACTGCACCTCGGCGAACTTATTGCCGATGCGCTGTTCCCTATAGACGAGGAACATTTATACATTCCGCCACCAAGCATTCCACCTGTCCCGCAGCCTCCACGTTCTTCGGAAGATGATGGCAGGCTGCTACCGCCGTGGCACGACCCACTCAATCCGTATGCTCCGACGCCTACTCTATCTATGTAGGCTCGGTCAAGTGCGTACAGAATCACGCCTGTTAATGAAACTTGGGGATTGCTTCGTGTGCGCAGAGCGAAATGAGACATGCTTCGTGTCATTAGTGTTGGCCGCGACCGAAGCAATCTCCAACCATGGCACGGAGTGCAACAAAAGTAGAAGACTCAAAGTGAGGGTACCCTATGTATGTCTTGAGTGTTGTCGTCGGAGGCAGTTTCATTTCATATCAACTGCGTGCCCACGCCCGAAAGGACAGGCCTTCGCCTGTGGGACACGTCTATGGGTACGTGTAAAACACGCGGCAAAAGCCGCATCTTGAGAATTCATAGTAGTGGTTTCTCAGCGCGACCACGTTGAGGAATGCAGGCGACGAGGAGGTGACGTGTGGAAATGTCAGACGGCATTTGGCTAGTTGTCACATGCGTTGTATGGGCTGCAGCTGTCGTCCAACTTATTTGGTGGCGGCTGGCTCACGTCAGCGCGTCAAACCGGGCATCGGCTTCACCGGTCCTTTTTCTTCCCACTCTGCTTTGGGCTACAGGTTTGAGTCTTTTATACTCAGGAAGGAAATTCGCCCTGAAGGAGGCAGAAGTGGTCGGACTATTCGTTGGATTAGTTGGAACTATCGTCATTTTGCGGGGCGTACTAAAGTACGGTCGCAACCGACGGTGACCCACAACTGCATCTGTATTGCGAGCATGAGCCGGTTAATAATGTGGATCCGAGTGGGATGTTTAGCCTGCGTAAAGCTATCGTAGGCGCACTAATGGGAGCTATAGGCGGCAGCCCTGGTGGGCTACGGTGGATGGTCCCCGGCGCCATCGCAGGGTTCTTCGGCGGCGGTTACGAGGAAGGGCATGAAGTACGCGTGTGGGAGTGGGCCAAGCAAAAGTATAGAGACATGGTCCGCTGGTATGCCGATCATCCGCCTGTGTGGTGCAAATGACTGACTCAGGCACCAGTGGATGTTCCAGACGGGAGGCGCAAATTCCATGAGGCTACTTGGTGCACCATCAGAGCCCGGTATCCTGCTGCGGCTAATCTGTGAGACCATAGTGGTCTTCGCTGCCTTTTTTGCCATTCTGCTGTTGTGTGCTGCGGGCGCTTCCGCTCTATTGGCTACAGCAGAAGGGCAGCCGGTCACGCTGGGGTGGCTATCTGGTGAACTGAAGTTCTTCTTGGAGCGCACCGTCTTTCCGTTTGCTCTGCTGGCTACAGTGTTGTGGTGGCGGAGGCGTACGAAGGGGATATGAAAGACACGGGACCAAAGTGGGCTTCCTGTGTCAAAACGCTGATAAGAGTATGACCCTTTCCTCTCGCGGGATGCGGTGCTGAGCGAGCATCCGTATCTGTATTGCGAGAACGACCCGGTCAATTACGTGGATCCGAGTGGGCGGGCTGGGATACTGGTGTTGTTAGCGGCTGCGGCGCTGGTGTTTATATTGCCTGGATGCGGGCGTGTTACCCAAGGTCCCCCCCCAGCAACGGGGACGACAAACCCAGGACGCGATAGCGACGGGGATCGCCATCCAAATATTGTGGATTATGATGACGACAACGACGGCATTCCGGATAACATGGATCCTTTCCCGACAAATCCAGGAGCTGCGCCCAACCCTGGATTCCAACCATCCCAACCGAGCAGTGCGGTACCGGTGCCGGATACCGCCCTCTTACCTGTCGTGTGAGGTAGTTGCGTCGTGCAGGGTGGTCTACCTACCCTGCACTTACATCAAAACGAGACGGAGGATGGAAAATGTGCAGGTTTCTTCTATTTTTCGTAATCACCTGGCTGTTGTGCGACAGGCAAGGCGCTTGCCAGACGGAAGTCGCAGCTGGTGTCCCTCCGTCTTTCGCTGAGGTGCACCGATTGAGCTTGATGTCTCAAGAGCGAAACGACCGACTGGGACGTGTCAAGCCTTCTCATGTGCGGGAACTTCTCAAACAGACCGAGCAGGCGTTGCAGAAGTATCCGGGTGACATGAGCCTATCGTGGTTCAAAGCCACTTGTCTATTAGACCTGAAGCAACTGGACGAAGCGGAAGATGTTTTTCGTCAGATGCTGGCTCAAACCTCCTCGTCTGCTTGGCGCGGTGAGGTCCGCAAGAAACTGGCAGAGGTACAATGGAGAAAAGGGGACTATCTGGCAGCCTGGCAGCTACTTCCAAAGAAGGAGATAGTGGAATGGCTCGCCAAGGTGTTCCTGCCTTTCTTAGTGCTGGTTGGCTTTGCCGCGCTCGCTAGACGCTGGGTGGGTGTCTGGGTGCTCCCACAAGCAATCGCGATGCTATTGCTATACCTGTGGAACGTCGTCGCGGCTTATCTGCTCGCCTGGTTGACTTTCGGAGTGCCGCTCCCCAGTGCAGAGGGAAACACGAACAGCTACCAACTGCTTACCGAAGCCGGCTTTTGGCTTGGACTGGCAGCCATAGCAACATTCTATCGGCGCAGGTATGTGCAGGGAGACACGACCCCGATGTGGCAACCACCTCGCTGGTTGTTAGCACTTGCTCTTACACTTTACGCAGGAATGTTGCTGGACCAAGCTTACTGGCTTCACATGGTAGTTGTCCATACGGATGTTCCGCGTGTGCTGCGCCACATTACCGTACAGTCGGTGATTTTTCTGACTGCAGGCATCCCCATCGCCGCAGCCATCTTTACATGGTGGTTTATCGGCACAGTATACACTCAGGCACGCGAACGTTTGCACCACATGGAACTACCCGGTGTCGCGGTGGCTGTGGGATGGACTGTTCTGCTTGTTCTCACCTTTCTGACGGCGGGCGGAGCGATGAGCATCTCCAGCATGTTGTCATCGGCGATAATAGTGCTTGCTTGCGTCACTACTTATGAAACGTGGAGGCGGCTATGGGTGCCTTCACTGTTGTTTGCGGCGTACTACTATGTGCCGTTTGTCAACCGCTTGATGACTGCTGTCGGAAATCTGACTTAGATAGTGGGGGCAGACACGGGGGTCTGACCCTGCGTTTATGGCGATTCCTCTCGTGGGATGCGGTGCTGACCGAGCATCCGTATCTCTATTGCGAGCATGAGCCGGTTAATTATGTGGATCCAAGTGGGAGGGTTTATGTTGACATCAACGTCTCGTTCACAACGATAGTACTTGTTCATACAATACCGGTTCCCTTCACTTTTGGTGGAGGCTTCCAATACGGCAATACCCACCCAGGAGGTAGACTGGGTTGCCATCCTTACCTGTTCTTTGGGTTCGGTTTGCCACCAGGATTAGGCTGGGGGTTCAACAGCTCGTGGGACTACATTGCACCAGGACCGTTCATTGGATATGGGGGCTATATCCCCAAGCGATTTTGGTTACCCCGGTTGCCCGCCCCTGGTTTCCAACGCGGCTGGAGCCCTGGTGGCGGTGCGTTTAGGGAGGTCGGTATAGGCAGCCCTAGCGTAAGCGTCGTCTTTGGTTGGGTGATGTAGGGTGATGCAACATGCCGAACGTTGAGTGCATGGTCGCTGGCGTCGTACTGATAGTAGGGGGAGTAGACGCCCTTTTGAGCAAAGAACCAGAGTATCGTGGGACGCCTCAGTACCGTTCCTTGGAGTGGCTGTCTGATTTGCCCACCCGTGAGCGTCTGATGTCCTGTTTGTCTCTTGTGTGGTTGTCAGCGGCCGCAGGTGGTATCCTGTGGACATTAAGTAGAGGGCGTCTGTCTACCCTTGCCTACATCGCATTTAGCGCCGCGTTGTTTGTCGTAGGGTGGCTGCTTCGTACGAAGCTTGATCGCCTCTGGGCGCGAGCACTACAGAATAGTTTGAATTACCAGTACGCTCGCATAGGCGGAGGAGTGATGGTTGCGATTGGCCTCGCCTTGTGTATTGCGGGTCTCATACTGTAGGTCATTTAGAGACGGTTAACCAATTATACGAACATAACCAGCAGGTTGACAACCGAAGCCTTCGGCAACACGGTGGCGCAGTGGGGCAGCAATGCCAATCCCTATCGCTTTGCGGGGGCATGGGGCTACCGCGATGACGGTGATGCGGGGTTGTTGCACGTCGGGGCACGCTATTACGACCCGCAGGTGGGGCGGTTTATCAGCCGGGATGCGGTTTAGACCAAAGGAACGTCTCATGGTATAATGAAGTGATGATGCCTGTGAGCTGGGGGTCGGAAAACATGCAAAGGACCTCTCCAGACGAACGAGAACAACTGCTTCGTCAAATCGATACGCTTATCTGCAACTTGCAGAAACTGCGTACCCAATTGGTCACCGAACCACCCTTGCGTGCGAGCCGGGTGGCTGATCTTTTCGGTAAGCTGGGCACGGGTTCGTGGCAAGAGTATGATGACGATGCTGACTGGAAGAGGTTCGCTCTGTGAACCTGCTTCTTCGCGATTTTGCCGGAGATAGTGTCTATCTGGATACGATGTTGCCTTATGCCCTTCTGCGCGGGTTCGACGAGCAGGTCAGGCTTTTCTTCGAGCGCGTAGAGGCAGGGGCTATTCAGGCGTACACTTCAGTGCTTACGTTTGATGAACTTGCCTATCGCCTGATACTGGCACTGGTTCGGGAACGGTATGGTGGTTCCCCGCTTGACGTGTTGCGCGAGCAGGAGGTCACCGTGCTGCGGGAGATTGTCCCACCCGTACGCGCAGCGTTGGAAGAACTCACTCGCTTACCCAACCTCTACGTGGTTGAGGTTGTTGCAGATGACCTGTCGGTGATGACCGACAGCATGGAGCGTTACCAATTACGCCCGCGTGATGCCTTGCATTATGCGGTAATGGTTCGACTTGGATGTCTGAATATAGCAAGCAGGGATGCCCACTTTGACCGCATTCCCGGGCTGACTCGCTACGTACCCTGAGCTGACCAATCCACGCCCTAGAAGTCGGGCGGTTTATCTCGCGGGATGCGGTGTTGAGCGAGCAGGGGCCGGTGAATGGCTGGGAGGCACCTGACTGCGTTTCGGCAACTCCGTGCTGACCAGGGCTTGCCTGATTGCCTTCTCGCCCACCGTCCTGTTATTGCCTTACGTCTCCTGCCTCACTGCGCTCCTGTGCCTGACAACCTGCTACCCCAAACGGGGCGGCGGTGACGCTTTCGGTGTGCAGTTGACCCTTCGTCACCCTGAGCGTCACAAACCCCTGCGGATGGCGGGTGAAGAGGTCGGGGTGGTCGTTCAGCAGCCGCTCCTGTTGCTCCTGCGGCAACATGCTCAGCCCGCGGAAGTAGTGATAACCGTTGCGCTCCACATGTTCGATGCCGAGGTTCGCCATCAGCGCGAGGTCCTGCTGCAGGGAAACTGGCGGGACAGTGGTCAAGTCTTCGCCGCTCACCAGCACTTGCTGTCCCTGAAGGCGCAGATGCTCGGCAAGACAGGCGTTGGCAATGCCCTTGAAGACGCCTTTGCAGCTCTTCACACTGCACCCCGAGTAACCATACTGCAGCGCAACCGCCAGGGTGTGCAGCTCCGCGTCGGATTCGTCGATAATCACGGGCGGGTGGTTTTTCCAGCGGTACAGCTCCTCGCGGGTGCGTTCGGTCAGCGCCTCGTCGCGGTGGAGAGGTTGCTCCACGAATATCAGCCGTTGCAGAAAATCGCGCAGGCTCGCGTCCGCCTGCAGCTGCTCCCAAAAAGCGCGGAAGGATTGGATATCGGGATACATCTCGTTGGCGTCCAGCGTGAAGCGATAGGAGGGACACTCCTGCGGCAGCAGCCGTGCTAGCTGTCGCAGCCGCGCGTGGTCGAACTGCGGGTCGCCGCTCAGTTTGACCTTGAAATGAGTCAGCCGATACGTGCGGATGCACGCCTGCAACGACTGCGGCAAGCCGTCATCCAACCGCTCTTCGGGAGCGATGTCTGTTTCGGTCAGCGGGTCACTTAAGCCGACAGTGTGGCGCACGGTGATGCGCGGTCGCGGTTCGGTGGGCAGATAGTCGCGCGGTTGCGTGCCTGCCAGCGCGGGGTAAATCCGTTCCAGCTGCACGCCCAGTGAGCCGTCGTGCAACGCCCAGCCGAACGGCTTTCCTATTGCCGTGCAGAAGGCGTGGATGACCGCCCGCTCCACCAGACTCACCCCAAAGGCTGCCACCAGCGGGGCAACGCCTTCCGCCCGCGCCCAATCCCTTTGGGCGTGGTAGACCAGCCACCACAGGTCGAAAGGCGTAGAAACCTCTCCTGCCTCACGGGCAAGGTCGGCGGCATGGTGGATGGAGCGCAGCAAAAGTTGTCGCTCCTGACCCGCGCTGAGACTGGGCTCTTTCACAAACCAGCGAGGCGCGAGGTGGTCGGCAGAGCAACCTTCTACCCGCCGCCCGTTCACGGCCATGGTGACGCGCAGGACGGCATGATGCAGCTCGTGCACGGTGGCGATGCCGTAGCGGAAGGGCATCCGCGTGCGCAGCGGCAACAGGTGCAGAGCGGTATTGTATATCTCAAGAGACATAATGGCTCGTCTGTGAGTTACGCAGTTGAAAGACTATCGATGATTTTGCTTGATAAAGCGACATCAGCTGTCATTCTGAGCGAAGCGAAGAATCTCAGAGATGCTTCACTGCGCGTTCAGCATGACAAGAAATGGCCTCTCCGCTTGCTGAAAAAGCATGACTGCTGGGTCTACACCGCATTGACATAACTCCTATCCATTATACGCCTCTTGCCGCTGCTGCGTCCAGCCACCAGATGAGGTCGCCCTGCTCCGGCTGCACCAGCGCGGCGGGCAACGGCTCCTGTTCCATCAGCACCCGGCGCACGGTCTCCGCCTTGTCCTCCCCCGTCACCACAAAGTACACGGCGTGTGCGGCGTTCAGCACGGGTAGCGTTAACGTGAGGCGGATACGGGGTTCCGACGGGGCTTCGCCGACGGCTACCCAGCGGATGCGCTCCTGCAGGGCGGGCGTGCCCGGGAAAAGGGAAGCGGTGTGTCCGTCTGCGCCCATACCCAGCAACACGAGGTCAAAGCGCGGTTCTGTGCCGAAGAAGCGGCGCAGTTCCTGTTCGTAGCGGAAGGCGGCCTCATCGGGGGTCGGCTCGTCGGTGGGCATCGGATGCACGTTTTGCGATGGGATGCCCAGAGGGTCTATCAGCGTCTCCCGCGCCATCCGGTAGTTGCTGGCGGGATGGTCGTGCGGAACGTATCGCTCATCGCCCCAGAAGAGATGCACGCGGTTCCACTCCACCCGCTGGCGATACTCCTGTGCCAGCAGGCGATACAGTGCGCGCGGAGTATTGCCGCCCGACAGAGCCAGGCTGAAACTGGCCTGCCGGGAAAGCACCTCCGTGACCCGTGCGGCTATCGCTTCCGCAACAGCCCGGATGAGTTCGTCTGCGCTGTCGGCTACCTGCACTCGGAGCCGACCGGTTCGCCTTTCAGAGGTCGCCATTGGTGAGTCGATGAGTCCAGTATCCGTTCCGCCTCACGCGGTCCCTCGCTGCCCGCCGGGTAAAACGCCATTGGCACGTTCTGCGTCTGCCACGCCCGCAGCACCGGGTCCAGTATCTCCCACGCCATTTCCACCTCATCGAAGCGCAGGAAGTAGGTGCGGTCGCCCTGCAGGATGCTCAACAGCAGGGTTTCATACGCTTCGTAGCCCTCCTCACCCACCTCGCGGTAACAGGCACGTAGCACAATGGTGCGTGCGCCCATCTCCAGTCCGACGGTTTTCGCCTGCGCCACCAGCAACATGGCTTCCGAGGGCTTCATCTCAAAGACCACGCTGTTGGGTTCGACATGGTCCAGCGGGGTGCGCCGGAACAGCTGTACCGGTGGTGATTTGAACCGGATGGCGATTTCGCTGCGCTCCGCCGCCAATCGCTTGCCCGTGCGCAGGTAGAAAGGCACCCCCTGCCATCGCCAGTTGTCCACGTACAGCTTGATAGCGGCATACGTTTCGGTGGTGGAGTTTGGCGACACACCGGGTTCCTCCAGATAGCCCGGCACCTCGACGCCGTCCAGCCTGCCACGTGTATACTGTCCACGCACTGCAAACGCCCCCACGGCATTCTTCGGGATGGGACGCACGCACTCCAGCACTTTCACCTTCTCGCTGCGCAGGGCATCCGGGTCCAGGCTGGCGGGAGGCTCCATCGCGGTCAGGGTGAACAACTGCGTCAGGTGGTTTTGTACCATGTCGCGTAGCGCGCCCGACTGGTCGTAGTAGCCAGAACGGTCTTCCACGCCAGCGGTTTCAGCGGCGGTAATCTGCACGCAATCCACGTAATTGCGGTTCCACAACGACTCCATCAACAGGTTGGCGAACCGGAAGACCAGGATATTCTGCACCGTCTCCTTGCCCAGATAGTGGTCAATGCGGAAGACCTGTTCCTCGCGCCAGTATCGGCTCACGCGCTGTTGCAGATGGTGTGCGCTTTGCAGGTCCTGCCCGAAGGGCTTCTCGATGACCAGCCGACGGTAGCCCGATTTCTCTTCGTGAAGCCCTGCCAGGGCGAGATACTCCGCCGCCTCCGCGAACAAGCCGGGCGGCAGAGCCAGGTAGAACACCGCGTTGCCGTCTATCCAGTCGCGCAGCTGGCGCACTCCCTCTGCGTCCAGCCCGCCCTGCACATAGGCGACAAAGCGGCGCACAAACTGCTCCCACGCGCTCATGTCCCTGCCCGTCTCGCGCAATGCGCTCTCCATGCCATCCAGAAAAGTCTCCAGCGTCAGGGGGCGACGGGCATAGATAACGATTTGCAGGTCGGGCTCCAGCAAACCGGCGCGGTGCAGACGGTAAAGCGCCGGCACCAGAAACCGTCGCGTCAGGTCCCCGGTCGCGCCGAATATTACCAGTCGGGTACTGTGCATTTCGCTGTTACCTCGTTAACCGCTCAATCAGTTCGCGGTGCTGCGGATAGCGTTCTATCAACTCTTCGCGATGACCCAGCTCGAAGTCCTCGAACTCGAAACCGGGTGCTACCGTACAGCCCACCAGCGTGTAACCGTCGGGTGCGTCCACTGTTGCTCCGAACCAGCAGCCAGCTGGTACCATCACCTGCAACGATTCGTCGTTGTCGATATCTTTTCCCAGCTTGACTTGAGAGAGATTGCCCTGCGGGTCAATGATATACAGGGTCAATGGGCTGCCCGCATAGAAATGCCATATCTCATCGGAGCGCAGGCGATGCAGAGCGGAAAACTGCTCACCCGGCAAGAGGAAGTAGATGGCGGTTGCCGCGACGCGTGGTCCCTCGTGCTGGGAAAGGCAACACCCCAGCAGTCGCTGGCTGGAGCGGTAAGTTTCCCGATAGTAACCTCCTTCGGGATGCGGTTGCAACCGTAGCGCTTCGATCCAGTGTTGCGCCTCAGCGTTCATCGTGATGACCCTCTGCCAGGCAAGTAAAAAGCTGTTGCTGTACCACACTGCATTTTACCTCTTTCGCCAAAGTTGTAGCACCTGTAAGGGTATTCTTTTTGCGCGGATTTCTGCCATAAAGGGGTGTGAGTGCGAAGAGGCGTTCGTTCTCCGCCTTTTGTACCATTGTCTGCCCGGATGAAAGCCCGCCAATAAGCAAAAGCCTTTCTGTTACCACATCAACAGGAGTGTGTATTGTCTGAGTTTGTCTTTACGCTTTCAGCGCGCGCCGCACTACCGACAGGAATCTTCCGCTGAAAAGCGAATCCTGTGCTAAAGACTGCGGGAGGCTGAGACCATGATACACAGCACGGCAGACACCTTAGCCGTTGAGGGGGGCACGCCCGTACGCGCACGCGGCTGGCCTACCTGGCCCGTCTTTGACAGGACCGAAGAAGAGGCGTTGCTGGAGGTGGTGCGCAGTGGTAAGTGGTGGTCGGTCGAGGGTACGAAGGTGCGGGAGTTCGAGGCAGCCTTCGCCCGATTTCAGGATGCGCAGTTTGCCGTGTGCGTCACCAACGGCACAGCGGCACTGGAGGTAGCTCTTCGTGCGGCACATATCGGCTGCGGGGATGAGGTCATCGTGCCGCCATATACCTTCATTGCCACGGCCACCGCAGTGCTGTCAGTAGGCGCGACACCCGTGTTCGTAGACGTGGAGGAGGAGAGCCTGAACATCGACCCCACGAAAATCGAGGAGGCGATTACCCCACGCACGAGGGCGATTATTCCCGTGCACATCGCTGGATGCCCGGCAGACATGGACGGCGTGCTGGAGGTCGCACGCAAACACAACCTGCTGGTGATTGAGGATGCCGCGCAGGCGCACGCTGCCGAGTGGAAGGGCACCAAAGTGGGCGCGATTGGCGATATGGGGTGTTTCAGCTTTCAGGCGAGCAAGAACCTCAACGCGGGCGAGGGCGGTGCGGTGCTAACCAACGACCCCCACTGGGCGGACCAGGTGTGGTCGGTGCACAACGTGGGCAGGGTGCGCGGCGGACGCTGGTACGAACATCACGTGCTGGGCAGTAACTTCCGCATGACCGAGTTTCAAGCAGCGATTCTGCTGGCACAACTCCAGCGCCTGCCTGAGCAGACCGAACGGCGCACCCAAAACGCACGCAAGCTCACCGAGATGCTGTCGCAGATTCCGGGCATCCGACCACCCCGACCGGATCCACGCGTGACGCGACACGCCTATCACCTGTACATCTTCCGCTATGACAAAAGCCATTTCGGCGGACGTCCGCGCGAAGACTTTCTCAAAGCATTGAGCGCGGAAGGCATCCCCTGCACGGCAGGATACGTGCCGCTGTATAAAGAGCGCGTTTTCCTGAACCGCCCTATCTCTAAAGACCTGTGCCAGCTCAGCACGCTGAAGGATTATTCGAAGGTACACTGCCCAGTGTGCGAGCGGGCGTGCTACGAGGAGGCAGTGTGGCTGTACCAGAACATGCTGCTCGGCGATGAGCAGGACATGGCAGACATCGCTACAGCGGTGGCTAAGGTACAGCGTGCGTTTACACGGTGACAGCCAGGCAAAAGGGCGGTATAATGGTATGTATGGAACCCACCCCCACATCCCCCTTCCCTGCGAGGGAAGGTAGAGCAGCACACCCCTCTCGTTCTAGGAGAGGGGTCAGGGGTGAGGTGACCCAACTTCAAATGACGATAGATGTGGAACACGGGAGTGAGATGAGCCAGTTATGCAGTCTGACCATCCATGAGGCGCACGACCTGCTGCGCAGGCGGGAGATAACCAGCCGTGAACTCACTCAGGCGGTGCTGGAGCGCATCGAAGCTGTGGAGCCGAAGGTGCGCGCCTATATCACCCGCACACCCGAACTTGCCCTGCAACAAGCAGAGGAGGCGGACCGCCTGCTGCAGGCAGGTGAGGGCGACGCGCTAACGGGCATCCCGCTTGCGCTGAAGGACAACCTCTGCACGCGCGGCGTGCTGACTACCTGCGCTTCTAAGATACTGCAAAACTTCGTGCCGCCGTACGACGCCCATGTGGTGGAACAGCTCCGCCAACGGCACGCGGTGTTCGTGGGCAAGGCGAACATGGACGAGTTTGCCATGGGTTCCTCCACCGAGAACTCGGCGTTCTTTGTCACGCGCAACCCGTGGAATCTGGATTGTGTGCCTGGGGGCAGCAGTGGGGGCTCGGCGGCGGCGGTGGCAGCGGACATGTGCATTGCCGCGCTGGGTTCCGACACGGGCGGCTCCATCCGGCAGCCTGCCGCGTTGTGTGGTGTGGTGGGGATGAAACCCACCTACGGGCGCGTCAGCCGATACGGGCTGGTGGCATACGCCTCTTCCCTCGACCAGATTGGACCCATTACCAAAGACGTCACCGACTGCGCGCTGTTGCTCAACGCCATCTGCGGCAAGGACTATCGCGACTCCACCAGTGTGGACGTCCCCGTGCCCGATTTCACCGCTGCGCTGGTGCCGGAGGTGCAAGGGCTGCGCATCGGCGTGCCGAAAGAGTTCTTCGCGCAGGGAGTAGCTCCCGAAGTGACTGACGCTGTGTATCAGGCGGTGCGCCTGCTGGAAAGTGTGGGAGCCGTTGCGGAAGAGACCTCTTTGCCCTACATTGAGTACGGGCTGGCGTGCTACTACATCCTCGCCCCCGCCGAGGCGAGTTCCAACCTCGCCCGCTATGATGGCGTCAAGTACGGCTGGCGCACGCAGGAGCTGAAAGGACACATCGACATGGTGGAGCAGACTCGCGGCGAGGGCTTCGGTGCGGAAGTCAAGCAGCGCATCATGATAGGCACCTATGCGCTGTCGGCGGGCTACTACGATGCCTACTACCTGAAAGCACAGCAGGTGCGCACGCTCATCCGCCGAGACTTCGACCGTGCGTTCGAGCGTTACGATGTGCTCCTCACCCCGACGTCGCCCACCGTTGCTTTCCGAATCGGCGAAAAGGCGGAAGACCCGCTGGCGATGAAGCTGGCGGATGTGTGCACCATTCCAGTGAACATCGCGGGCTTGCCTGCGCTGGCAATGCCCTGCGGGTTTCAGGACGGATTGCCGATTGGTCTGCAGATTATCGGCAAGCCGTGGGACGAGGAGACCATCCTGCGCGTAGCCTACACCTATGAGCAGGCAACCGACTGGCACCGGCGCAAACCGGCGCTGTAAGGTAGGAGCGACCATGTTCCTGCGTGTCTGGCTGGAAAGGTGGAGACAGTGGCAAGCAAGGCGGTTGCGACACGGACGCACGCAGGCGTTGTGGAAGCAGGCGAAGGAGCGTGCTGCCAGAATCCTGCGCACCTACCGCGCTCTGCCGCAACACAGCCGCGAATGTCTGCGCGACCTGCCCGACAGCCTGCAACGGTTGCAGGCGGGTATTTATGAGCACCTGCTCCAGCAAGACCGCATCCTGATACACCTGCCGCCAGACCGGTGGTTTCAGCGGCTGTGGTTCACTGGGCTGGCATGGTGGTATGAGCATCGCGGAGAGCTCGAGCTCGCTATCACTTACCAGTTGACCCTGAAACAGCTCGACGAGGCGCGTCGTCAGCGCAATCGCGCTCTGCTGGTGGCGAGGCAGATCGAGGCGCAGGTGCATCAGTGGCTGGTCGCGCTGGATGTGCTGCACGACAAAGTACTGCTGCTCCATTCGCAACCGCGTGTCGCTCCGGAGCCGCCCGAGGGCTTGCTGGAAGCTTTAACGGCACTTCAACAGGAGATTTCCAACTACCAGCAGAGCGTCGAGGAGGTCGAGGAGTGGCTCAATCAGCACCAGAGATGAGGTGGCGACAATGACCCTGCGCGAGTTCACCAATACCACCCGAAGGCAGATTCTGGAGGCGTTGCAGCACAAACAGCCACCGCCTGTCGGGCGATTCGACCAGAAGACCTATGAAGAGGCGATGCAGATGCGGGAGATGCAGATGAGCAGTGCGCATTATACCCCGCATAGCGTGATTCTGGAGTTCCTGTTCTGGCACGACAATCCAGGTGCGCCGCTGATTCTGTGTGTGGAGGTGGATACCCCCGAGCCAGTGGTCTTCATGCCTGTGCCCGACTGGGTGCAGCAGGACGTCTGGCAGGGCGAGGTGAAGGGCACTTTTCGCTTGCGCTCAGAAGCGGAGCAACTAATTGAAGCCTTCCGACACCATGTATTGGAGTGCCAAAACCCGGATTACTTCGAGGAGCGTCCCGCCCCTCGACGAGAATGACGCCAACGCGCAGGAAGAGGTTGGAGCGAACCTAACCCCCCAGCCCCCTTCCCTGCAAGGGAAGGGGGAGAGCCTGCTCCCCTCTCCCGCAGCGCTGGGAGAGGGGTCGGGGGTGAGGGCAAACACCGAATCCTGAACAAACACACGAAAACAGAGGAACTATTATGCCGAACGTGAGTTACGACCACCGTGCTGTCACCATCGATGGCAAACGGACACTGTTGCTGAGCGGAGCGATACACTACCCCCGCAGCACCCCCGGAATGTGGCGGTCGTTGATGGAGCGCAGTAAAGAGGCAGGGTTAAACACCGTCGAGACCTACGTCTTCTGGAACCTGCACGAACGCTTCCGCGGGATATACGATTTCTCCGACAGGCTGGATATCCGCCGCTTTCTGGACATCGCACAGGAGCTGGGACTGTATGTTATCCTGCGCATCGGCCCCTATATCTGCGCGGAGACCAACTACGGTGGTCTGCCAGCCTGGCTGCGCGACGTGCCTGGCATCCGGATGCGCACCGACAATGAACCGTTCCTGCGGGAGATGGAGCAGTGGGTGAGGCTGCTGTGCGACTACGTGCGTCCGTACTTCGCGCCTCAGGGCGGTCCCATCATCCTTGCGCAGATTGAAAACGAATACGGCAACATCGCGTGGCGCTACGGGGAGGAAGGCGAACGTTACCTGAACCGCCTTGCCGAGATGACGCGGACCCTGCAGGTAGGCGTGCCATGGGTGATGTGCAAAGGCGGTGCGCCCGGAACCATCGAGACCATCAACGCCTTTTACGCGCATCGCGAGCTGGACGATTACTTCGCCCGCTACCCCGACAAGCCCGCGCTGTGGACGGAACACTGGCCCGGCTGGTACGACCTGTGGGGATACCCGCACAACCGCCGCACGCCCGAGAACGTGGCATACGCCGCCGCACGATTCTTTGCGGCTGGTGGAACAGGCATGAATTACTACATGTGGCACGGCGGCACCAACTTCGACCGCGACGGCAGCTTCCTGCAAACCACCAGCTACGACTACGACGCCCCACTGGACGAATACGGGCTGCCCACCACCAAGATGTACCATCTGGCGCGTCTGCATCGCATCCTGCGGGAATACGCGACGGTGCTGGTGGAGAGCGAACGCGCCCACCCGGAAACGCTATCCGAGGGCGTTCTGGTGTACACTTACCGACATGATGGGCGGTCGCTGGTTTTCCTGTGCAATGATGACACGCAAAGGACGGTGTCTGTCTCATACCAGAGACATCGTTACCAGCTGCCGCCGCAGTCGGTGACACTCATCGGCGACGGCACGCCTCTGATGAACACGGCGCAGGTGGAGCCGCGCGATGTCATAGAGCGACGCTTCGAAGTCTGCGACCCCAAGCTCGCGCCATTCCAGTGGTGGGTAGAGCCGCTTCCCGGCAGCGAAGCGATACCGTTGCACCCGCCCGTCCTTTCCGACAAGCCAGTGGAGCAACTGCAGTTCACCCGCGACCAGACCGACTACTGCTGGTACGTTGCCAAACTGATGGTGCTGCCGCATCAGGAAGGCAAAGGCGTGCTGGAACTGCAGGGGGTTGCGGACGTGGTGCATCTGTTTCTGGACGGGCAGTTTGTCGCCACGACACAACCGCCTTTGCCCGAGAACCGCAACCTGGACGACCTGGACACCTTCACGCAGCGGTTTGAAATCGAGATGAGTACAGGTGAGCATACCTTAGCCATCCTGTGCTGCGCGCTGGGACTGGTTAAGGGCGACTGGATGCTGGGCGAGCGCAACATGGTGGACGAACGCAAGGGTTTCTGGGGCAAGCTGCTGTGGCGTGGTGAGCCTCTGGAAGCACCATGGCGTATCGAAGCGGGGCTGAAAGGCGAGCATCACCGTGTCTATGCCGAAGGCAGCGCGCTGGTACGCTGGGAGAGCAGCATTGAGGTAGCGCGTGGGAAACCGCTTTGCTGGTGGAAAACGACCTTTGAACGTCCCAAGAGCAGTGCTCCGCTGGCTTTAGACCTGAACGGAATGACGAAAGGCATGGCATGGCTGAACGGGCGATGCGTCGGGCGGTACTGGCTGGCGCCTGGCACCGGCAAGCCGGAGGAGTGGCTGCTGCAGGCGGTGTATCAGGAAGGCGAGGGCTTACCCACGCAGCGCTATTACCACCTGCCCGCCGACTGGCTGGTGGAACAGAACGTGCTGGTGCTTTTTGAAGAAGTCGGCGGCGACCCCACGCAGGTGAGATTGTGCTACAGAGTGTAGGGGGATAATTTCTGTGCTTGACGCGGTTCCGGAAATGTACCAAAATAGATACAGGGAAGTTTGCGAGGGGATAACATGGAACTCTTCGAATTCGGTGAGGAACCAGCTCTGTTCTTGACTTCGCCTGGGCAGGGAACGCGTCGAGTCGACCCACTGGTGACGCGCAACGGGCGATCGCGAACCCGCAGGCTGATTGCCTTCGGATGGTATGGGGGAAAATACTCTCACCTTGACTGGTTGCTACCACTACTTCCGCCAGCACATCATTACTGTGAGCCATTCGGAGGGTCTGCTGCGGTCCTGTTGAATAGAGAACCCTCACCGGTGGAGACGTACAACGACTTGGACGGTGAGGTGGTAAACTTTTTCAGGGTGCTTCGTGAGCAAACAGACGAACTGATTAAGGCGATAGCCCTGACACCGTTTTCACGGGAAGAGTTTGAACTGGCTATCTCCCCGCCTGAGGAGGATATCTCCGACCTTGAACGAGCCAGACGCTTCTACGTCCGCGCCAGGCAAGCGCGCACGGGGCTCGCGCAGACAGCAACATTGGGCAGATGGGCAAACTGCATCAATACCTCGAGGAGAGGAATGTCCGGTGCCGTGTCGCGGTGGCTGGGAGGGATAGACCTGCTGCCAGACATCGCACAACGCCTGCTTCGCGTGCAGATTGAAAACCGCCCTGCTATTGAGGTCATTCGACTTTACGACTCCCCACGAACACTGTTCTACTGTGACCCGCCGTATGTGCCAGATACGCGCGGCGATAGACGCGCCTATGGTTTTGAGATGGACGCCTCCGCTCACAGGGAGCTGGCGAAGGTGTTGCACGAATGCAAGGGAATGGTCGCGATATCGGGGTACCGCTGTCCACTGATGGACGAGCTTTATGGGGATTGGGAGTGTATTCTCGCGCCAGTAAAAACCTGCCACTCGGTGAAACAGCCGCGACAAGAAGCCCTATGGATCAATTATCGAGTGCCTGTTTGAAGAGGTTCAAAAAGCGGTGGCAATACGCATCGATTTAGAGACTGCCCAGAGATTACTGCAACACGAGTTCGATATGGCCGAACGTGCTTACCTTAGTGCATCTCCTATTGATGTAGACCCTATCCTTCGCGACGCAGCGGACATTCTGTTTACCACACGTACTCAGGCTTTTCGTGAGGCTTTATTGGGTTGTGCGTTAGCTCGTGTTATCGACTCCCGCATCGATATCACATTACCCTATGCAGGTCATGGTAGCAACGCCTTTAGTGGGCGTACGCTAGACGAACAGGTAGTCAACCCTTTCCTTGTTTCGCGGCAAGTTCCCTGCTCCAAAGGTCCATATCTCGCCGTATTCCGACGAAGCGTACGGTTTGTCCATGAAACGCGTGAAGGACTGCGCGACAAGACGGGCTACGACGCTTTCTTGCGATACATTGAAGTGCTGAAACAGGCGGACCCTGACCAGGCGAGAATCCTTCTGCGCTACCTGCTGTATCGTTTCGTGGAGCTGCGGGAGAGTTCAAGAGTTCCTGTTGGTGCTCTTGATCGGATGAGCTTAGATCAAATTGCCCAGGTAGTTGCAAATCTCCTGTCCCGCCCAAGCGGGGGTGTGTTGCCTGTCCTAATCACGGTGGCTCTTCTGCGCGCTATGAAACAGGTGTATCGCCTGGCATGGGATATTAAATGGCAGCCCATTAATGTTGCCGACCGGACCTCTGGTGTTGGAGGAGATGTCACAGTATGGGATGGAGGGCAAATATATCTCGTCATCGAGGTGACAGAACGCGAGGTAGATAGAGGCAGGGTTGAAACCACGCTGCGCGACAAGATTTCCCAGCTCGGTTTGCGCGATTATCTTTTCGCTTTCACCAACCTAGAACCTCAAAAAGACGCCAAATTGCTGGCAGAAATGCTATTTGCACAGGGGCATGAGGTTGGCTTCATCCGCGTGCAGGACTGGGTCTATTACAACCTTGCCACCGCTGGGAATGAGGGCAGGAAGGTTTTTCTGAAAGAATTCACGGAGCTGTTGAACGGTGCGCCTGCAGCGATAAAGATGGCATGGAACGATGCTGTCCAGCAGCTCTTCAGTAAGACAATCCCTAACGAGGTGGAGAGATGAACCTGTTCGCGACATCTGTTAGCCGACTGGGATCGCGCTTCACACTGGTGTTCGATCCCTACCATCGTCATGTGTTGCACTCCGCGCTGGGCAGATGGATAGACCAGCCTCTAGACCTGACCATCGGGGTGCAGACAGAGAGCGGTGAGGTGGTTGCCCTACCGTTTACCCGCGAGGCGGAGATGTTCGACGCGGTGGAACAGGAGCTGCGCCTTTGCGGCGTGCGCTATACCGCGCATTCCGTCAAGTACGGCGTTCGCTTGACGCTGGAAGTAACCGCTCCCTTCTATCCGCACGACGTCTCCACCTCCATTGCGCCAGTGCTCTATTTCACCCTGCGGGTGCAGCCACAGCATCGTCTCTTCTGGACAAACACCCAAAATCCCTTGCAGCAGGGCAGGCTGTTGGTGCGTCTGAAACGGGAGGGCTTGCAGTTCACCGCCCTGCCCGACGCACTGGCGATGGAATATGTTATCTCGCAGGTGGCGGACGACCGCTTCTCCATCAAAGACTTTATTGTCGGTGATACGCCACCGACGGCGCACGAACGGCTCGTGCCATTGACCGACGGAGCATCCATCGACAACGACGGGCTATCACTTCCCTTTGACTTCTCTCGCGGCGAGGAAGCCACTCTGCGCTTCGCGTGGTGTGCATACGTGGATGCACCCGTGCTGGAAGTGTTCGGCAAGCCGATGCGGTTCCTGTACACACGCCATTTCGCCAGCGTGGAGGACGTGGCACGCTTCGCAAGGGAGCAACAGGACACCCTTCTGCGCAAGACGGCATTCACCGAGAGCCTGCTGGACGAAGCAAGTCTTAGCAAATCGCAGCTGGACCTCATCCGCTTCTCGTTCCAGAACTTCCTGCTAAACAGCTGGTGGGTGGTGGACGAGCAGGGCGAAGAGTGGTTCAGCGTATGGGAAGGTTCCTGCTATTTCCACAGTACGGTGGACGTGGAGTACAACAACGGGCTGGTCTACTTCGCCTTCTGGCTGCCTTTGCTGGAGAAGCTGCTGGACGAGTGGGCGCGATTCGAGATGCAGGACGAAGTGGGCAGCTACCTCGCGCACGACATGGGCACGCACGCGCAGGTGGGTTCGCAGGCTTATCCCCATCCCATGCAGGTGGAAGAGAACGCAAACTACCTGCTGATGCTGCACGCCTACTGGCGGTGGGCGGGCAACCTGGCGCCCGCGCGTCGACATCATGCGCTGTGCAAGCGACTCGTAAACTACTTCGAGCGCAGCGATACCACTGGTAACGGCTTCCCAAACGAAGGGGTAGCAAACACCATCGACGATGCCTCCGCCGCGGTGCAGTACGCGCGAGAGCAGGTATACCTCGCGGTCAAAACGCTCTCCGCGTGCCATGCCGCGGCGCAGCTGGCGAGCGCGCTTGGAGATGCCGAATGGCAGGCGCAGTGTGAGCGCATCGTCACGCGCATTCGGGAAACTCTCGACGCACACGCCTGGCTGGGCGACCACTATGCCGTCTGCCTGGAGCGCACCGCCGAAGGCTTGCACGACCCCTGGACGGGCGAGCCGTTGCACGGCGAGCTGAGCGGCTGGGACGCCTACTCCATCTACACCGCCAACGGCTTGCTCTACCTGCTGATGAGCGGACACACGCCGCCCGTGGACCTCTGGCGCATGAAACAGGACATCGCCAACGCCTATCGGCATGCGCTCACCGAGTACGGCTGCACGCACACCAGTGCGGACAAAAGCAACGTGTGGCTTTCTCAGAATCTGTGGCGCGACTACATCGCTGCCTATCTCGACGTCGGCTTGCCCGATAACTCTTCGAGGTACATGGCGATGGAGCAACTCATGAACACCGCGGGACTGAACAAGGGGTTCATCGACACCTACTTCACCAACAACCTTTGCTTCTACCCGCGGGGTATCACCTCCATCGGCTACCTGTTCGCGATGTGCGGTCTGCAAATAGACCGTACGCAGGGAGTGGTGCGTCTGCGCAGGACAGCCCCGTATCCCTGCCGCGTGCCGCTGTTGCCCCTGGCAGACTGGCAACAAGGGGAGGTGCCGTTCGTGACCTATCACCTGACGGATGCAGGGGTGACGGGCGCGCTGGAAGGCGAGAAGTTGCCGGGCGGCTTGCGCGTGGAGTGGTATTGAAATCAAGCAGGATAACGACAGGGAGGAACGGCCTGGTGCAGAACAAAAGGCTTCACGCCATCGGTAACGCGCACATCGACCCCGTGTGGCTGTGGCGGTGGACGGAGGGGCTGGAGACCATCCGTGCCACCTTCGCCAGCGTGCTGCAGCGCATGGAGGAGTTCCCGGAGTTCCACTTCACGGGCAGCTCGGCGGCGTTCTACTGGTTGCTGGAGCAGACCGACCCCGAGATGCTCGCTGCCATCCGCCAGCGGGTGCAGGAAGGACGCTGGGAGATTGTGGGCGGATGGTGGTTGCAGCCCGACTGCAACGTCCCGTGCGGCGAGTCGTTCGTGCGCCATGCCCTTTACGCCCAGCGATACTTCCAGAAGACCTTTGGCGTCACCGCCACCGTCGGCTACAACCCCGATTCTTTCGGGCACGCGGGCACCTTGCCCCAAATCCTGCGCAGGGCGGGCTTGACGCGCTACATCTTCATGCGCCCCGGTCCGCACGAGAAGAGCCTGCCTGCCAACGTCTTCTGGTGGCAATCACCCGACGGCTCGCGCGTGCTGGCAGCGCGCATCACTCGCTCCTACGCCACCTGGGGCGATGACCTTGCCGAACACGTGCAGAAATGCGCGGAAGGCAGCCCCGACTTCCTGTCCGATTACATCGTCTTCTACGGCGTGGGCAATCATGGCGGCGGTCCTACCATCCAGAACATCCGCTCCCTGCTGGCAATGGCGCAGCAGACCGATGCCCCAGAGGTCCGCCTCAGCACGCTGAAAGCCTTCTTCGAAGCAGCAGAGGCGCAGGCGGATGCGGGCGCAGCCATACCAGTCGTCGCGGAGGAGCTGCAGCACCATGCGCGCGGCTGCTATACCGCCCACTCAGAGGTCAAACGCCAGAACCGCCGCGTGGAACACCTGCTGATGACCGCCGAGCGCGTGGCATCGATGGCGTGGCTGCTGCTACAGCGTCCCTATCCGCAGGCAGCGTTCACCGAGGCGTGGCAGAGCCTGCTGTTCAACCAGTTCCACGACATTCTGGCGGGAACCAGTCTGCCCGAGGGCTACGAGGACGCCCGCGACCTGTTCGGGCACGCGGCGACGCTGGGCGGTTACACCCTGCATACCCGCCTGCAAGCACTCACCCGCTCGATAGACACGCGTGGCGAGGGAATGCCGCTGGTGGTGTTCAACCCGCTGCCGTGGGAGGTGAAAGCGCCCGTGGAGGTGGAACGGTGCGATGTGGGGTTGCAGGACGAAACCGGCAAGCCGTTGCTTGCCCAGCGCATCGCTTCCAGCACCGTTGCCGGTCAGCCGCGCGTGGTCTTCGTGGTGGACTTACCTGCTATGGGCTATCGCGTGCTGCGGAGGGATGTCGCCGTCTCGGCGGACGCACCCGAAGGGATGCTGGAGATAGAGGCTACCGATTCAGCCGCAAGGATGGAGAACGCTTTCTGGCGTCTGGAGGTCAACGCCGACGGACACCTGTCCCGCCTGTTCGATAAGCGCAACCGCGTGGAGGTCTTCTCCGCACCAGCGGGTGTGGGCGTGGTTATCGATGACCCCAGCGACACCTGGAGCCATGACGTCGATGCCTTCCGCACCTATCTGGGGCGGTTTGCAGGCGCGAAGTTGGTGATGGAGGAGGCAGGAGCAGTGCGGGCGTGCCTGCGCATCGAGAGCCGCTGGGGCAACTCCGAGCTGATACACCGCCTGTATCTCTATCGCGACATAGACCTGCTGGAGAGCCGCATCACGGTGAACTGGCAGGAGCAATATAAGATGCTGAAACTCGCCTTCCAGTTGCGCCTGCAGGAGCCGCAGGTAACCGCCGAAGCCCCTTACGGTTTTACCATTCGGACACCTAACGGAGAGGAGGAACCCTGTCAGCAGTGGGTGGATTTGTCTGGCTGGACGACCGACGAGGACGGCAGCCGCATCCCCTACGGCTTCGCCCTGCTGAACGACAGCAAATACGGCTACGACGCACTGGGTTCGGAGCTGAGGCTGAGCCTGCTGCGCAGCCCCGTCTATGCGCACCATGACCCCTACCGACTGGACCCTGAACGCCGCTACCCGACGATCGATCAGGGTATTCAGACAGTCGTGTGCCGCATGGTGCCGCATCGGGGCAGCTGGCAGGAGGCAAATGTAGCGCGTCGGGCATGGGAGCTGAACGTGCCGCCCATCACTGTCAACGAGTATCTGCACGAGGGCAGCCTGCCCAAAGCGGCTTCTTTCCTGCGGGTGGAGCCGCAAAACGTGCTGCTGACGGTGTGCAAGAAGGCGGAGGACGCCGACGCGCTGATTGTGCGGGCATACGAGAGCGCAGGGCATCCCTGCACGGTGAAAATCGAGATGCCAGTGCTGGGGCTTCGATGGGAAGCCCCCATCGGCGCGTGCGAGGTGAAGACCTGGAGGGTAACGGTAAGCAAGCCAGCAGAGGTCATGGAAGTAAATCTTCTCGAAAGGACCTGACGCTTTGCAACGCTATTGTTTGGATGGCGATGTGACATTTCACATTAGAAACCACCCACGAATCTGAGAAAACCTGAGGGTGTTCGAAATTGGTGGTTGGAGGATAGATCACCTAACCCCCTTGCCCCCTTCCCTGCGAGGGAAGGGGGAACGCCCCTCTCCTCGTAGGAGAGGGGACGGGGGTGAGGTAAGACAAGGGGTAGCAAGAACGCCTC
>JAIMBJ010000018.1 GCA_023511455.1 Bacillota bacterium | reverse complement strand
ATGCTACGACGGTTTCCGTACCTGCGCACACTGGCTACGGTGTGCATCCTGAGCCTCACCGTGCAGGTGGCGGCTCCGCTCTTCGCTTCCCCCAGCACAAGGGGGGTAAAAGCGACAGTTGCAAGCCTTTCCACTGACCACAATCCTCCTCCTCCCAAACTCCTCACGTGGGCAAACAGTCGCCCGAAATTGGCAGGTAGCAGGAACTTGGCGACCAATGACTTGATATTGGGCTATCCAACGGCGAGAACGCAGTCCGTCCAAGAGGTTGCAGTACTGCTTCATCCTCGTTTGGTGAGGAGCGGCGAACGGGTCACTGTTCGAGCAATTTTCGCCAACGCCCCCACTGGTTTCGTAGATGTTGCCTTCTCGTGTAGCAACGGACAGTTTGTTGGCTCCGATGGCAGTCCCTCGACGACGTTTACGACGAGTGCTTCGGGAGCCACCCTGCGCGGCTTCACGTTCTGGCGACGTGCGGAAGCAGTCTGGATTGCCCCGGATAGCCCAGGGAGAGTCACCCTGCAGGCTACGCTGAGCATCCCGCACGTCTACGAGCTTTCGGTGCAAAGCGAGGTCGAGGTGCGGGACCGCTTACCCTTGCGTGTGGAGTGTAAAACGACCCCAGAGGTATGGGTAGCGCATCTGGGCGGTCATTCCAGAGTGGAAGTCAAGGTTCGTGTCCTAACGGAGGACGGTCAACCAGTGAGCAAGACGAGGATATACATCACCACAGACCGAGCGATGCTGGTGACAAGACGCTTGATTTCCGTCAAACGAGAAGCTGTTGTATGGGAGCCAATCCACGAAGAGGATGGGCTGCAGGAATACGTCCCGGTTGTCCGGACGGGTGTGTTTTCGCGTGAGGCGGAGGCGCTAGCAGAATCGGTAGAGGCTTTTACAGACGAACGTGGGATGACATCCGTCTATCTGGAGCCCAGCGACCCGCGCGGTGTGGCGAATATATCTATCCGTGTTGGTGACACGGAAGAGGTGTTGCCCGTGCTTCTGCTCTCCCCTGAGGGACTGCGTCTAATGTTTTCAGACAGCGGACTGGCATGCAGCGATAAACCCGAGCAGATTAGAGCTGTTCTCCTGAATGCCTCTGGAGAACCGGTAGCTGGCCAGCAGGTGGCATTCTGGTCTAACAGAGGACATATAGAGCCTGCTGAAACGGTGACCAATGCACGCGGGGAATGTACAGTGGCACTCTATTCAGATGGAGAAGATGGTTACGCCACAGTAACTGCGACTGCGCTGGGGTACACTGCCAGACACTACACCCGTGTGCATGGCAAGACGGTTCCTGACACTCTTTTGTCGCCACTCACCACCCCCACCATCCGCATTAACGTGTATGCCCCTAAGGACGTACGCCCCGCAGGTGCCGGTTTTTCGCAAGACGAGACACGCGGCTGGGTTGTGATAACAGCGGACAATTCCTTCGCGCTACCATTAAGCATCTACATAGCCGTTGACCCTGTGCCCTACTCGGGAGGCCATCAGCATCATTCCGCCGTACGCCCGGCTGGTACCTGCACGCCGTGGCAGGGTATTCTTCTGGGAGTCTATTGCACTACTTACATAGCTCCTGAAGTTTGCCGCGAGGCAAAGATTAAGGTCATCCCGTCAGCAAGTTTCCTGTTTAATCCGGAGCCACCACAGCCCTTTGACACAGCTGAGGTATTCGTTCCTGGTCTACAGAACATGCCGCCCGGAGATGGGTACACACTGGTTGGGCAGACCTCTACTCATCCGAGCAACCACTGGGCAGATCCAGATGTGATTGAGAAACTGCGGAACATTGCCGAGGACTTTCAGACACAATACGGCTCGTCTCAGGGGTATCGTCGATTGAACTATAATGACATCAGCCTCCAGTGGGGTGGCTTGTTCGATATAAACGCGGACTGGCGCCCACCGCATTATAAACACAGACGGGGCAGGCAGGTGACTTTAGCAATGCGGACAACCTGCTAGCGGATTTGCAACGTGCTCTGCGCACGATTATCGGACAATATGGAGGGAACGTTCTGAATGAGGGCAATCACTGGCATGTGCGTTTTTAGCTTGGCGGTCATTAGCTGCGTCAGCATGGCTCAACGCGCCGCAGAGTCGAACCCGCCCGCAAAGCGACTGCTCAAACCTGCCGGGGCGATTCGCACGAGCAACGTGGACAACGTGGGGCAGGTGCGATACCTGAAAGACACAGGGGATTATCTGTTCGTCTGGAAGGGGCTGGATGGTCGTACAGTACAAGCGACATACGTGCCCGAATGGAAGGCACAGGTGACCCTCCTTGTCTCCGTGCGCCGGGAATCGGATAACACCTGGCGATACCTGTACACGCTGCGCAATCTGCCACACAGTCCGCTACAGGTTACCGCTGTGTACATGCTCACGAACGTCCAACCGCTGCGCGTGTGGGTCGAGAAGGGCTGGCGCTTTGTGGGCGTCGTTGACACTTACAAAGGGAAAGCCCACGAGTTCGCGGAGAACCCGTTGGTGGAACCTTCTTCTCCGCTCAAGCCGGGTGGTGAACTGCGCTATCAGGTGCTCAGCGAGTATCCGCCCGCTGTCGTGGACTGTTTTGTCAGGACAGACGCGCCCATCATACGGGTTCCTGAAGAGATGCCTACCGCGCTTGCTGACCGGTTGCCGCGTGGTTTCGAGGGTGGATTGCATGGCTATACGCTGGCGCCCACCGACAGCTTAACGGCGGAGCGCTTTCTGGAACAATGGCGCGTTGCTATCAGGGCGGGCTGGGTTACAGACAAACCACTGGCGCGTCAACTGACTAAGCATGTGGAAGAGGCGGTAGAGGCTGTGCGACGCGGCGGTCGATCGGCGGCGCGCGATGCCTTGGCGGCGATCCAGAAGCTGGTGGATCAACACCAGAAGCACATCGAGCCAGAAGCGCAGGCGTTGCTATTGGAGAGCCTGCCTTATCTTGTTCGCTGAAAGCAAGCTTGCCAGTGACCTGAACGAGGCATAGCCGGGGTATCCGTGCGGTGCCGGCGAGTTGGTGGAGCAGACGGTGGACCTGTCGGGCAGCCAGTGGACGACGAGTGCGCTGTATTTGCAGGACATCTCGCTGGTGCGTCGAAACAGTGAGTGGCACCACTTTGACCCGTCGGGCACGGACCCGGTGGTGAGCAACAACCTGTATGACGTGTTCGGGGTGTTGCGCCATCCGCAGGGCAGTGCGCAGACGCTGTGGAGAGAAAGGGGGAAAATACGCGACTTGCTTCTCCCCCTTTCTCGATGCTGGTCACCACGCTAAATCGGCGATTCGGCTTCCATCTGCGCCACGAAGTAGGCGGGGTTCAGCTTGTCGCCGGTAGCGAACTCCAGTGCCTCCTCCCAGGGCACCGACGCGCCAGTAGAGAACACCTTCTGCCTCAGGAACGTACCCACTTTCGGACTGTGGACGATAGCGTCCGCTGGCTCGCCTGAAAGCACCCTCGTGCGCAGCACATTCACCAGCTGCGACGCCTCCATCTCCCCCAGAATGTAGTTGTGGTAGTAGACGGGTGCAAGCGCGATATGGATTTTGGCTGCCCAGTCAGGGGCGTTGCGTCCTTCCGGCTTGCGCAGCCACTGATACCGTTCCACCAGCTGCCACCAGAGGCTGTTCAGGTCGCTATCGGGGTCGGCGTACATGGCGCGCTCGAAGTGCGTCATCACCAGCACCCAGCGGGTAAATACAATCAACGACGCCTGCATCTCCTCGATGGCGGGACGCGCCACCGCCTGCGCCTGCTCGTCGGCGATACCCACGTAACGTTTCAGCCACTCGGCGTTGCGGTGCATCCTGCCGAACAGCATGGCGATGGCTTCAGTGCTGAGTGTGTGTGCGGGGGTGCGCAACAGGTAGGGTAGCGAACGGTCGATGTAGTAGTCGTACACGGCGTGCCCCAGCTCGTGCAGCATCGTGCCCATCCACCGCTCGTTAGGACGCAGGTTGCAAAGGATGCGCACGTCGCCCTCGCGGTCGATGTCGATACAGAAAGCGTGCTGGCTTTTGCCCTCCTTCTCGTAGAGGTCGCTGCGCTCTAGGATGGACTCTACTGACAGACCCACGTCGGCATAGAACGCACGCGCGATGGCTTCGATGTCCTTGTCCTCGAACAGCGGGTTCAGGTCTACCTCGCCGGGCGGCGGGATCTGGAAGAAGGGGTCGGTGTAGTGCCAGGGGCGTAAGTCCTCCACTGCCACCCCGAACCGCTCGGCGAGGCGACGGTCGAGCTTCTCTTTGTAACGTCGGAAGGGTTCGTTGCTCAGCTGGTGCAGCTCCTCCAGCAGGGCGAACAGCCGTTGCTCGTCCAGCTCTTGCAGCTCCAGCTGCATGGCGTAGTAATCGCGGAAACCCAGCCGCTGCGCCTCGCGGTTGCGGATACGCACCAGTTCACGCACCGCCTCCGCCACGCGCTCGCCAATCTGTTTGCTGGCTTCCCACGCCTCGCGCCGCTCGTCGCTGTCGTCGCTCTTTTGCAGCACTTCACGCAGGGTGTTGTCGCTGACGCGCTCGCCCCGAAACAGCGCGCGATAGGTGTTGTACTCTTTCTCGATCTCCTTTTCGCGCTGTACGATTTCATCGATCACCTTCTCTGACATCTGGTGACCGCGATATTCGTCCAGCAGCAGTTTGTGCTGGCGGCGCAGTAAGGGGTTGGAAAGGCTGTCGTTGGGGATGCTTTGCAGCAGGCGATACTCGTCTTCGCGGGCGTATATCTTCATCAGCTGCGCGTGCAGCGATGCGCCCCGCTCGAACGCCTCTTCGCTACCCGTTACGTTCGCCTCCCACCACGCCAGCGCCGCCTCTTTGGCGAGCGGGCGAACCTCGTTCACGTGCTTTTCCAGAAACTCCGTAAAGCGGTCTGGCATACCCACCTCCTGATACAATTGCCTTCCTGTTCGTCTCTTTAAGTATACATGATACTGTCGCGGTTTTGGGTGGTCGTGCCCTCACCCCCAGCCCTTTCCCACCCACACACCTGTTGCCTCTCGGTTTACCTGTTTCTATGGGGCAAAACGAAAGGTATTCACAGGAGACATGCGTTTTTGCACGAAGAGAATCTTTAACCTACCTTGGGAGGAGACTGATGAAAGCGGTAGCACGTCATTTCCTTATCCCGATGATTCTCCTGGAGGTCGCAATGGGTGTTGCCTTTGCCGAAGAGGCGTTGTGGATTGTTCGCGGTGTGCCGTCACACGGACTGGTGGTATCCCCGGTCAACCTGCGCTCTCTGACCGGGCGGACGGGAACGCCCTCCGTGACCGCCATCACCCTGCCCGATAAAAAGCCGGTGATGGTGCAGTTTGTGCCGGATGGGGACCGGGGCAGTGGTGTTCTGGTGGCGCAGTTACCCGGAGCGGGAGACTGGAAACTGCAGTTGCAGATTCGTGACAGCGGTAAGGACGGCGCCAAGCCGGCAGGTGTGGTATCCACCGACCACTACGAGATGCTTTTCACGGATACCCGACAGGCGGGCTATCCTTCAGCCATAGTGTATCGCTCCACGGGCAAGCGTCTGGAGACTTTTGTGTGGAACGACAGGGTGCATCACCGGTCGCTCGGCAGCTTCCATTTGCGTTATGACCCCGAAGCGCGTGCGGAGGTGGTTTCGGATGGTGAGATATGCACCGTGGTGCGCGTGCAGGCGCGCTACTGCCAGCCCGGGGGCAAACGACCACCTTCGGAGCCGTTGGCGGTATATCACTGGTTCCTTTTCAAGCGGTTGCCACTGGCGTACGTCACCGCACGAGTACGGCAAAAAGAACCCTTTGCGTGGGATGAGTTTCACTTTCTGGAGTTCAACTTCCCGGACACCAGTTTTTCTCGATGGGCAGGAGGCGAGCCGTTACGCCACGAACCGCTGGTCGCGGACGGCGGCAGTGTCCGATTCGACGGATGGGGCGCGCTGTTCGATGGGCAGAACGCCATCAGTATGTGGGGACAACCGCTCATCATCCACGACGGACGAGGGGCATACGGTACGTACCTGCACTCCACGTGGCAGAGCTGGGACAGCACCTCTCTGCAGGTCTCCACATGGCTATGGTTGGGTACCGCGACAGACCCTGTGAACGCCGTACGGCAGGCGTCGCAAAGCTTCGGACGTCCTGTATCGACGGTGGTGACAACGCCTGCCCTGCGCCAGCGTATCGAAACATTCCGGCAGAAAGCTTCCTCCCTGCGTGGTCGCGAGCGACAGATGCGGTTCTGGACAGCTGCGCTGGCGGAGAGGCTGGAAGCGCAGGGGGATTTTGCCGGCGCGGAAAAGACGTTGAGCGGGCAGACACCGCCGGGATGGCACCGATTCTCCGCGGGAGACCTTGGGGTTCTCATCGGGCAGACGGAGGAAGGGTTCCGACTGCAGAGTCTCTACGACCTGCCAAACGAACGCGAACTGCTTGCGGCGGACAATCCACCGCTTTTCACCCTCAGCCTGCGGGATGCTGAAACACGGCAACTGCTTGCCCTGAGCGCGGACAAAGGCTGGCAAAAAGTGGCACTGCAACTACGCCGCGACGGCTTTGTGCTGCAGTGGAGCCAGCCCCGTGACGAACGCTTCGCGGGCATCAGCGTCACCGCGCAGGCGCGCACCGATAGCCGGCAGAACGCTTTGCGCTGGAACCTGCAGGTGCGCAACGCGAGCAAACGCTGGAGCCTGTGGCGGGTTACCTTCCCACAGGTGGCGGTTGCGGAGCCGGGCGACGATGCCACCGTATTGTTCCCACGCGGTCCGGCCGAAATCCAGCAGGGTGTGTGGCGACGTAACTTCGGTTATCGCAGCACCTATCCCAACGGCTGGTGCAGTATGCAGCTGCTGGCAGCTTACGCGCAAAAGCCTCGCCCCACCGGGCTGTACCTTGCACTGCATGACCCGATGGGCTGCACCAAAGAGATTAGTATGCAAAGCAATCCCGCTGGTCGCAGTGTACGCATGACCTTCGAACATCCCGTTCCGAACATGGGCAAAGCGGGCAACTCCTTTACCCTTGTTGGGCAGGCGGTGTGGCAGCTGCTGCGTGGCGACTGGTACGATGCCGCACGAATCTACCGCCAGTGGGTGATGCAGGAGGCGCACTGGTATCCTCGCGGAGGCAGCACGAACCCACGTCTGGGCAACGTGAGTGTATGGACCGCGCCGCGCCCGTTAAAGACATTTCGCGAGTGGATGCGAGACCTACCCGCGTGGTCACTGGCAAGCGGGGGAGCACAGGAGGTGGTGCCGCCCGTAGAGGAATTCGCGAAGTTCTGCGGCGTGCCAGTGGGCTTTCACTGGTACTACTGGCATCAGATACCCTTTGACAACGACTACCCGCATTATTTCCCCGTCAAAGAAGGGTTTGCAGAAGGCGTGAAGCGGCTGAAAGAGGCGGGCGTGTTTGTCATGCCCTATATCAACGGCAGGCTGTGGGATACGCGCGACAGAGGGATGGAGGACTTCCAGTTCAGCACCGTCGCCAGACCCGCCGCCACGAAGGACGAGGACGGCAACCCGTACACCGAGGTATACGGTAGCAAGGAAGCGGACGGCAGCCCGGTACGTCTGGCGGTGATGTGCCCCACCACCGAGCTGTGGCAGAACAAGGTACGCGAGATTGTGATGCGCCTGTTCGGGGAGTACGGGGTGAACGCGGTGTATATCGACCAGGTTGCCGCCGCGCCGCCAGTACTCTGCTTTGACGCATCACACGGGCATCCACTGGGCGGAGGGCACTGGTGGAACGAGGGCTACTGGCAGATGCTGGAGCGCATTCGTCGCGAGATGCCTGCCGACCGCGCCCTCACCACCGAGTGCAACGCCGAGCCCTTCATCGCATGGTTCGACGGGTACCTCACGTGGCACTGGCAGCACGAGGGGCAGGTTCCCGTCTTTCCTGCCGTCTACTCGCAGGCCATCCAGATGTTCGGGCGTGCCTATCGCGGCGGCAATACCAAAGACCTTGCCCTGCGCATGAAGGCGGCGCAGCAACTGGTATTCGGCGAGCAAATCGGCTGGCTAGACCCGAACATTATCCGCGAGGAGAGCAACGCGCGCTTCCTGAGACAGGTGGTGCAGCTGCGCTGGCGGTATCGGCAGTTCTTCACGCACGGCGAGATGGCGCGTCCACCCAAACTGGAAGGCAACATTCCCACCGTGCGCGCCGACTGGCAGTGGGAAGGCGAGTGGTGGGTGAGTGCGCCAGCAGTCTACACCGGCGCCTGGCAGATGCCAGAGCGGAAAAGCCTGATACTGTTCTTTGTGAACGTGGCGGACGAACCGGTCACGGCCACTATCCGCTTCAGCCCGTCGGCATACGGCATCCGCGCGAAGCAGATCCAGCTCACGGAGAAACGGGGTGAGGACGATTCGGGCAGGACGCAAACCGTTCCCTCTCGCTTCGAACGCAGGCTGACCATCGCCCCCCATCAAGCAGTGGTGTGGGAGATAGGTTGGTGAACACGGGGCATCGCGGCATCCCGCGATGCCCTGCTACTTCGACCAGTCGACCACCATCTTCTTGCGCCCGCGCAGCTGTTTCTCCACTGCTATCGCCGCGATGGCCCCCTCTGCCGCGGCAACCACTGCCTGCTTGATGTGGTTGCAGATGACGTCGCCAACGGCGTACACACCCGGAACCGCTGTCTGATACTCCGAGTCCACCATAATACATCCACCCTCACTGAGCGGAATCTGTCCGGCAAGGAAGTCCGTAATCGGATGTCCGCCCTGCAGGTAGATGAACACGCCCGCTACGGGCAGGCACTCCTCCGTGCCGAGAGGCGTGCGATACCGGATGGCTTCCACCTTCTCTTCGCCAAGCACCTCACGCAGCGCGGCTCCCCAGTACACGGTGACCTTTGGGTGACTGGTCAGCTCCTGCACCATCTCGGGGTCGGCGTGAATCTCTCTCTTTGGCGAAAGGAAGTGCAGTTTGCTGACAAACTGCGTGAGGAAGAGGGCCTCTTCCACCGCCTCTTCACTACTGCCGACCACAGCCACCTCCGCGTTGCGGAAGAAGGCGGCATCGCAGGTGGCACAATACGAGACCCCGCGCCCCAGCAGGCGGTCTTCGCCCGCGACGCGGTTGCCTCGCCCCATCGAGCCGGTGGCGATAATCACCGTCTTCGCCTGGTATGTCCCGTTGATGCCGAACAGCAGCTTCGGGTTACTCAGCAGGTCGGTCGCCTGAATCCGGTCCTGCACGAACTCCGCGCCGAACGATTCCGCCTGCTGGTGCATCCGCCGAACCAGCTCTTCCCCGCTGATTTCGCCCAGAACGCCCGGGTAGTTGGCGATTTTGCTGGTGATACCCAGCGCGCCGTTGGCGATGCCCTTGTCAATGACCAGCGTCTTCAGGTTTGCCCGAGCAGTATAGATGGCGGCAGTGGCTCCCGCAGGCCCACCACCGATGATGGCTACATCATACACCCCTTCCTCCTGGCGAGGGGGCGGCATCAACTGAATGTCGAACTTCATCACATCACCTCGTTATCCGTTGCTGAGTTTCGCCAAAATGTTACCCGATTCCAGAATCAAATAAATGACTCGTGACTGAGTATCCACAGGCTTCGCGTCCTCTGTGTGTTTTGCCACAATATTAGATACGCAGGGATTGGAGGCAGATTCTTCAGTAACCGCTGAGCAGGCAGGTGGATTACACCACCACTCCTATCCCGCTGACCTTCAAGCCGGGAAACACCCTCGCCACGTTTGGGTTGCCCAGACGCTTCTGCACCACCTCCGCCAGCACTTCGCGGTAATCGGTGGTGACTCTCAAATCGCCGGGTTCCTCCAGCTGATGCGGTTCGAGACCCGGCCAGCGGGCAAACACTTTGCCGCCCCGAACGCCTCCACCCAGCACCAGCATCACGCCTGCCCGCCCGTGGTCGGTGCCCAGTCCGCTGTTTTCGCGCACACGCCTGCCGAACTCGGTCATCGCCACCAGCACGATATGGCGCATCGCGTCGCCCATATCGGTGGCGAAAGCTGCAAGGCTCTGGGCAAGGTCGGCAAGGTTGCCCGCCATCCAGCCGGTGGTGCTTCCCTGCGCCACATGCGTGTCCCAGCCCCCCTTATCCAGGCAGGCCACCTCCAGCCCCACCTGTGCTTTGATCAGGGCGGCGACCTGTTTCAACCCGCGCCCGAGGCCGCTATCCGGGTAAACGGCTCCGCGCGCTGGCTGGTAGCGCGTCGGGTCGACGCGCTGCAACGTTCGAAGCACCTCCAGGGTATCCTGAGCGGTCTGGCTCACCCCGCGTCGCCTGTTCTGCGCATACATCTCGTGCAGGATGTGCTGCATCTCTTCTGCCTGCGTGATGCCCATTGTCTTGGGCATGGCAAGGCGGAAATCGGAGAGGGTCTGCAGCACCACAGCATCGGTGCTACCACGCAACGACTCAGGCAATACGCTACTGAAGGCGACCGCTCGCAGGGGCGAGGACTGCTTGCGGGGTACACTCAACAGGTGGCGTGCAATCCAGCCGTTATTGATGCCCGCTTTCGCCTCGGCGACGCCGCGCTCCATGGCGGACATGGCTTCGAAGTGCGAGCGCGATTTCTCCATCGAACCGCAGGCGTGGACGAACGCCAGTTTGCCCTGCTCGTACAGCGGGTAGAGCGGTTTCAGGGCGGGGTGCAGGGCAAAAAGGTCATTGAGTGCGATGGCGTGTTCCTTCGCAGGGCGTCGGCGGTCGTTGGGGGCGGGTATCGCCAGGGAGGGTCGGTGACGGTAATAGGCGTCCTCTGCGTAAGGGATGACCATATTCAGACCATCCGCGCCGCCGCGCAGAAACAGGCACACCAGCACATCGCCCTTGCTCTCGGCGCGGGGTGGCTTAAAGGCGACTTGCGCCAGCGCGCTGTTCCCTCCGAGCAACCAGCCCAGCATGGCAGAGAAGCCACCAAGCAGGATTTGTCGCCTTATTGGTGAGTGGTCGTCGTCGCCCAGATACCTTTCCATCTCTACCCTCCGCTGATTCCGTCCTGTGCCAGGTCGTCATCATCGCCACTGAAACTGTGGCGACGCCAGGATTAACGCCGCCTGCTGCGCCAGTGTACCGTGCAACCTCTCCCGCAAGAGACGCAACGGCGGTGCGTCCGGCGGCAGGCAGAAAACGGTCTGCAGCAAAGCGTCCCCCGCAGGCATCTTACCCACCAGCGCAGGCAAGTCCACATACGTCCCGCGTATCTCGTTGGCGCACAGCGCAATCACAAAGTTCCACCTTGCCAGCAGGGTTCCCTTCCACGTCTCTTCGCCCTGCGGGTAGCCATCTGGCAGCGGCCACTGGTAGAGCGGTTGCCCCATCTTGTCCAGATGTTCCTGCAGGGGACGGTTGCCGTCGGTCAGGGCGTAAAGCGCGCGCAGCGCGGATACCATGTAGTCGAGAGGACGCTTGAACGCCGGCGGCGACTGCAAAAACTCCTCCGAGAGCAGTAACTCGCGCAGTACCTCGCTGATATCACCTCCGGTGCTCAGATACACCTCGCTGAGACGGCGTACGGTTGCTTCGGGGACTTGCGCTACAAAGTGCGCGCACAGCTTGGCGCAGAGATGTCGTGCGGTGGAGGGGTGCATCGCCAGCATCTGCAGTACCTGCTCGCCCTCATCTTCCCCACCACCAGCTGGAATACGCCGCCCCAGAATGTGCTTCTCGCCGTCATCATGCCAGGACGGGTCAAAGCGGAACCTGCCGCGCGGGCGCAGGAAACGCTCTTCCACCGTCCACCCGGTGAAGCAGCGGGCAACTTCCTGCACGTCCTTCTGGGTATAACCGCCATGCACGCCCAGCGTGTGCAGTTCCATCAGCTCGCGGGCATAGTTCTCGTTTGGGACGCCGCGCCGGTTGCGGTAGTTATCCAGATAGAGGAGCATGGCGGGGCTGCGAGCGGTTGCTTTCAGCAGGTCGGGAAACTTGCCCAGCGCGTGCCGCCGCAGCACGTCCCGCTCATACTGGGGCAGGTAGTACGCGCAAAGCCCTTTGCGGGCGTCCACGTTGAAATGGTCGCGCCAGAAGTCCACCATGCGCTCTTGCAGCTGGTAGCGGCTGTAAACAGCGCGCAGGATGGCGTGTTGCTGCAGCTGGCGGAGCACTTCGGGAACGGGCAGGTCGCCCAGCTCGGCGGGGGCAACCTGAAATATCTCGAAACCCCGCAATCGCAGTCGCACCAGCCATTCCTCGCCCTCCTCATTAGGATGCAACTGCTGCTCGAGATAGGCGACCCTGCCCATCTCCGCCAGCCGGTCCAGCTCGGTGAGGGTCACACCGAAGGTAACGCGGTTGAGCCAGATGGTGTCGTCGGGCAGACCCCTTCGCGTTGCCAGACCGGCGACAAGCGGTGGCGGAGCCATTGCCCGACGCAAAAACGACTGGCAACCGGAGAGCAACCCAGCCCCCGCCACCAGCCCAAGATGAAGGCACTCTCTGCGGGTCAGTTGCACTGTTTTCACCTTCTTCCAGCTAAGAGACGGTGGTGTTCGCCGGTTGAGAGCGCGCTAAAGCCGCTGAGCGGGTGAACAGAGCTTCCACTCCAGCGCCCACCGATGCGAAACCCATCAGCGGCCCCACCACGAACCAGCCCAGTAGCGGTACCAGCATTGCCAGTACGCAGAACAACGCACCGCGCGACAGCGCACCGTAGGGGGTCAGCGAGGGTTCCAGCTGTTTCAAGCGCTGCGCCACCAGAGCCGCCAGTCCACTAAAGCCGATTGCCGCTGTAAGCAGTAGCAGCAGGTAAATCATCCATCCTATCAGCTTCAGCAGACCATGCGGCTGGTTCAGTAAGGCTACAACGATAATGCCCAGCACCACTACGATGAAAGCACCCAGCAGGGTTACCTTCCCCGGACAATGTTCGATCCGCTCGCGAGCACGCGCCGTACGCTCACCGAACAGCACCGACACCGCTATCACCAATGCCCACAGGGAGACTACCGTCGCCACCACAATCCCGACTACCGCGAGAACATCGCCAATCGTTGCCATTTCTCATCACCTCACTATTGTAGACGTTGGCAGGTAGAAAAAGTTTCCTGCTCTGCACATAACCACTGGGTAGAGCCCTTATCCCGCGCTTAACCATCGCTGCAGGGTGCGTGCATCCTGCAGGAACGCCTCCGCAGAATCCCCTCGCACGAACTCCAGCAGTATCCAGTGTTCTCGCTGAGATAGGCGGACGACCTGAAGGAAACGGCTCCACGCCTTCTCGCCTTCCTGCAGCGCGCAACGCTCGCCCGAACTGCTCCACCAGAAGGCATGGACGTTCACCAGCCAGGGCATTAGCCTGCGCAAATCGCGCAGGTTTGGCAGAAGAGACTGTTCCACCCTCGGTTGCCAGTAGGTACGCATGGCGGGATGCGCAACTGCTTCCAGCAGTCGCCGCGCCGATTCCCCCGTATCGGTGAGTGTGTTACCGTGAAACTCATAGCAGATGGTGACCCCCTCGCGCGACGCACTTTGCGCGATGTGTTGCGAGTCCTCCACCACCTTCTGCCAGTACTCCGGCGACGCCTCATGCGAGCCCCGTTTGCCCGCCCACACGCGGATGACAGGTGCGCCCAGCTCTTGCGCAGTTGCCAGCACCTTTTCAAAGGGCAGTTCGTCCCCGTGCCCGGCGCGGTAGTAGGAACCATAGGAGCTGACCACCAGTCCTGCTTCACGCGTTTGACGCGCAACCTCACGCGCCTTTTGCAGGTCGCCGTGGGGTACGTGGATATCGCCGCCCCATTCGATGCCCTGCAAACCAGCCTGCGTCGCCAGGCGAATCACCTCTTGCGGCGGCAGCTTGCGAAAGGTGACCGAGCATACACCTGCTCGAAGCACGATACTATCCCTCCTTCTATCCGCCCGGAAGATCGCGCTCTGTCTCGTCCCCTTCTTGGGCGCGCCCTACAACCAGTTCGGCTTGACCACACCTTTGATGTAGCCATCCTCCTGCGACAACGCCATCTCGAACGCCCTGCCTATGTCCTTGAGGGCGAAGCGGTGCGTGACCATTCTCTCCATCGGGAAGATGCCTTTCTGCGCTGCCCATAAACCGCGGCGGATGTCTTCCTCCGGGTTCAGCGAGTAGGCGGGATGCGGATTGTGCACCACTGCACCGTTCGCCCAATGGCTGAGGTTATAAGTGGCGGGAACATTGTGCCACCCGACAAGCACCAGCTTGGGGCGCGGGGTACGCAACACGCGGCTGGCTATCTCCAGAGGCTCTGGTTTACCCGTGGCTTCAATGGCTACCTCCACACCACGCCCTTCCGTGATGCGCAGGGTCTCTTCGACCACATCTACCTCCTTCGGGTTCAACGTCACCGTTGCACCCAGCTCCTTCGCCAGCTGCAGGCGATGGGGGTTGGTATCCACCGCGATAATCTCCGCCGCGCCGTTGCCTACCAGTCCACACATGGTGAGCAAGCCCATAAACCCGCAACCAATCAGGAACACGCTATCGCCGAACTCGACAGCCGCCGAGCGGGCACAACGGGCGGCGCACTGCAACGGCTCGCCCAGTGCATGGTCTATCTCCAGCCCGTCGGGCACACGGGCAATCTGTGAAGGGTCTGTCGCTACATGCGTAGCGAAGCCGGGACCGGGCAAACTGGTCACCCGGTCGCCGACCTTCCATCCCCGCACGTCGCTACCTACCTCTTCGATAACGCCCGCGTGTTCGTGTCCCATCGCAAGGGGAAAGCGCATGCCCTGCCATTTGCCCAGGTAGAATACCATCTCGCTATGGCAGACCCCACACGCTTCTACCCGCACCCATACCTGATCCGGGCGTACTTCCACCTCCTCTTCCCGCAGTTCAAATCGCCGTGGTTCCACCAGCATCGCTGCCACACGTTTGCGCTTCATCTCAAACCTCCTCGCAAAAGTTGTATCAGCCGGGTTTGCCCTTTCTCTATCCGCCTGCCCACCGACCGCACGTTTTGCTCGACGACCTCCCCGGCAATCGGCTCGAATACGGTTGCAACATCCGGCAGGGAAATGTATGTCTCCTGTGTGGACTGCTGGGTACCGTGTAAGGACACGATGCCGTTCCCCGCACTCACTACCGGTAGAGCGTGTCCGCTGTACAGGTGTACACCTGCCTTCTCTGCCAGCGCACGGAGCAGATGGATACCTGCGCGTAGCGTGCCCAGGTACACTGACCAGCCCTCTCCTGTCCGTTTGATTGCCGCGGCAACATCACCGCTCTCGATGAAGGTCGCCAGTGTGTGAGCCGAAGCGTCCCGCACCACAAACCCGGGTGAGAGAGGTTCTCTCGTACCAAACTCCTCCTGGCCTTCCAGGTTCACCCCTGCTTTCTCCAGCACTGCGGCTGGTTCCGTGCGGGCTATACCCGACCGAATCTCCTCTTTCTGCACCACCTGGATACCTGTCAGGTTGGTGATGTGCCCGGCGGAGGCGGAACTGCCCCGGATGAAGCCGGGCGCGTAGAACCAGACCACCATCTTGCCCTTGCGCAGCAGGTCTTTCAGAGCACGGCGTTGCGGCTCGGTGGGAGCAAAGGCGTTGAGCATCAGATACATTCGGGCGTGCCCTGCGGCGCCCGCGCAGACATCGCTCAGCAGATAGAACCCCAGCGGTGCGCCGATGCGATACAGTTCATACCGCATTTGCGAGAGCAAGGGCAGCGTTACTGCATTACCGTAAGCCAGATGATAAAGGCTGGCTTCATCCACCACCACAGCGACTTGCGGCTGGTACGGATGTCGGTTGGGCAGCATCTTCTCATACAGTTTGTATAGACCCGCCAGATTTTCCCATATCTCCGTGCTGTCCAGCCAGCCCGCACCCATCAGGTCCATCCACCAGCACGCCGATCCCCTCGCGGCGATGTGCGCGAAATTGCGCTGGTGCACCGCCAGAGTATGTGCCAGCGTTTCGGCTCTGCCGAAGTTGTCTTCAGGCTTCGAAAGGTAAGTACGGGTGTCATCTTCATTCAGCCAGAGTTTGCCGTGCAGTTGCACCGAGTCGACCGGTGCCATGAACCCTCCAGCTCCCCCCGCTTCGCGGTCAAAATAGGAGATGGGAGAACAGAGGATATCCACGTCTTTGCATTTCAGCAGTCGTTGCAGCGCAAGGTGTCCCGATACCGCCGGTCCGCCAGGCAAGCCCGACAGTTCAAAGGTGTATCCGTAGAAAAGCACTACCAGCTTGCGTCCAGCCGTTTCCTCCTTGATGATGCGGGCAAACGCTTCGAGCGGCTCCACCATCACCTCTTGCTGGAAACGCCAGAACTGCACGAGGCGTTGCTGAGTGGCAGGGTTCAGAAACACACCGATGCCTCTGGCTTTGCGCTCCTCTGGGCTGGGTACGGTGGCATTGGGGTCGCGCAGATAGCGGCGGAAGGCGTGTCGCATTGGCGTTTCGAAGCTGGGCAACAGCCCTTCCCACACACGGTCATAGAACCACTCTGCCGTGTTCTGTCCGCAGGGGTGATAGCCAAAGATGTGGTCTCCGTAACGCGACTCCAGATGCTGAACCAGCAGGCGCAAGCGCTCGGTTGCCTCCTGTCGCCATATCCGCGACGCCATGCTCACATAACCACGCTCGCCGTTGTCGTAGAGCATCATCTCCTCGGGATGTTGTTTCGCCCACCATTCGGGCACGTAGCTCAAGCCGAAGCGAGGCAGCAGCAACGCCCGCGGGTTTTCTTTCAATATCGCCTCTATCTGTTCTTCATAAGGACGATAGTCTGGCGGCTCATGCGGTGGATTCCACGGGAAGGCGTGCACCACGAAGGAGACAAGATGTATTCCCGCCTGCGCCGCGCGGCGGATGGTGGACAAACCTGCCTCCGGCTTCTCCCCCATCAGGTTTACGAATACCATCAGTGGCGGTGTCGGCTTGCCGTTTATCAGCAAGGTGGGCACGCCTTTTCGCATAACGACTTGCGCGGTAAGAGGCATGGCTATACCTCCACTCGATGCGAAACAGTGTTCGCGACGTACGCCTGTTTTCCTGCCGCTTGCTTTCCCCGTGCAGGATGTGTTATGGTGAAAAAAACGGCAGGAGGGCACCATGATGAGGAATACACACACCTTATTGCTGCTGGTGGCCGGATTGACGCTGGCGGTAGCAACCCTGTGGGCGCAATCCAGAACACCCACACCCGCAGTCACCCGCACACAACGCATCGAGCTGGTAGACAAAGACGGCAGGATTCGCGCCGAACTGAAGACCTCCGGAGAAGATGCCCTGCTGGTGCTTTACGATGGACAGGGACGGCTGCGTACGGTTATCAACACCGAGAGCGTGGTGTTCTACGGGGTAGACGGCAAGATGAAAGCCAGGATCGACGCACAGAGCCTTTCGGAAGGAGCTAAAGAGAACCAGTGAATAGGCGATTCAGTTCGCCCACACGCTGGCTGCGCCTGTCCCTCGATGAGTACGTGGATCGGATGAAAGCCGGCTGGATTGGGCAGATGGTCGGCGTCGGTTGGGGCGGACCGACGGAGTTTCGTTACACCGGTGCCATCATCCCGGAGTAGGAGATACCTGCCTGGCGCCCCGAGATGGTCAACCAGTTCTGGCAGGACGACCTGTACGTGGAGATGACCTTTCTGCGCACGCTGGAACGGTATGGTCTCGGCGTGAACATCCGTCAGGCAGGTATCGACTTCGCGAACAGTCGCTACCCGCTCTGGCACGCCAACCGGCAGGGGCGCGAGAACCTGCGCAGAGGCATTGCCCCGCCCGATTCGGGACACCCGCAGTTTAACCCGCATGCCGATGACATCGACTACCAGATAGAGGCGGATTTCTCCGGTCTGATTGCCCCCGGCATCCCGCAGGCGGCGATAGACCTCGGCGAAGTGTTCGGCAGGTTGATGAATTACGGCGATGGGGTGTACGGCGGTCAGTTCGTGGGAGGGATGTACGCCTCTGCTTTCTTCGAAAAGGAGCCGGTAAAGATTGTAGAAGCAGGGTTGCAATGTATCCCATCGCGAAGTCAGTATGCGGAAGCCGTCCGTGATGTGCTTCGCTGGTATCGGCAGTACCCCCAAGACTGGCAACGCACGTGGCAGCTGGTGGAGCAGAAGTACAACCGCAACCCCGATTATCGCCGTTTTTCCTGTACCTGGGGCGATTTCAACATCGATGCCAAACTCAACGGGGCGTACATTGTCATGGGCTTGCTGTATGGACAGGGTGACATCGAGCGCACCATTATGATTTCCACCCGGTGTGGACAGGATTCGGATTGTAACCCTTCCAACGCCGCAGGTGTCCTGTTTACCACCATCGGCTACTCGCGCCTGCCCGAGCGGTTTAAATCGCATCTGGACACCAGAGCCTCCTTCGCCCACAGCGACTACACCTTTGAGAAACTGATAGATGTTTGTGTCAAACTGGCGCGTCAGGCGGTAGTGCGCTATGGAGGCAGGGTTGAACGTGATGGAAACGGCAGGGAAGTGTGGCAAATCCCCGTGAAGCCGCCGCGTCCCTCGCGGTTGGTGCAGTCGTGGGTACCAGAACCCCCTTCAGGCGTCCGCTACTCACCGCGCGAGATGGCGCGTATCGGCGAGTTGCCATGGGCACACGCGCTGGCGAAAAGCTTCGAGGAGTGGGCGCCGGGCTGGAGCCTGCACCACTGCGGGGAGGACATGGACCCCGGGCTGCGCCCTGAATGGAACGGCAGGAAAAACGTCTTCATGACCCATCCACTGAACAGGCAGACCCCCTGTGTCATCGCGCGTACGGTGGAGATTCCCGCCGACAGGAACGTTCTACTCAGGCTGACGGTTGGACACCATCCGGGAGGCGACTGGACACTGGTGGTGAGGGCAAGCGGCGAGGAACTGCTGAGGCAAACGGTGGGAGAGAAAACAGCACGAAACGGCTGGCTGGACGTAACGGTAGACCTTTCACGTTACGCAGGGCAGAACGTTCTCATAGAATTACTGAACGAGCCAAACGGCTGGAGCTGGGAAGCGGGCTACTGGGCAAAGATAGATCTCGAAACACGTTAACAGGGGGAGCCTTTAAGCTCCCCCTGTCCGTCACAACAGCCGTGTTCGCTGACAGACCTTACATCCTGTTCTGCAGGGCAAAGCGGAACTGATAGAGCTTCACAGTGGTGCCCCCTGCACCGCCAGCGCCGGGGCCGGCAGTGCGCTTCACATTGGCGGCATGTCCGTCGGCAAACGTGACATTCGCCGTCATGTTGTGGCGGAAGCGCAGGTTGCCCACCTTGCCGACCGCACTCCAAATCTGGATGGGGTTCGGCGCATCAGCATCGATGTTAGTGCCGTCCGGCAGTCTCCACAGCAGCACCGACTGCGGGTTCACCTGGTTGTCGTCCCAGTAGTTGGGCGGCGGAATCTGCCCGGTGGCAGGATCCTGCCACACTTCGGGCGTCCACCAGTTCCAGAAGGTGGAGGAGCAATAGCCGGCCCACTCGGGAACCTGACCGGTGTCGCCCTGCAGGATGGTCTCCGCGGGGCGCGGCATCGCTGCCTGCGACTTATAGTTGAGCAGGTCGTTGTAAGCGTACGCCCACGCATGGCGATACGTTGCAGAAGGGCAGGTGCGAATTCCGCCCTCGTTCAGGTCCTTGAGATACGGGTAGAGCAACTGCATGTACCAGACAGTGGTATCGCCCCCCTGACGGTAATCGTAGCCCGGCGGCATGACTTCGTCATAATCCTGAATGTACATCATGCACGCCAAACCGATTTGCTTGGTGTTGGAGAGGCACTGCGTCTGCCGAGCCTTCTCGCGTGCCTGCGAGAAAACGGGGAACAGGATCGCCGCCAGTATCGCGATAATCGCGATGACAACCAGCAGCTCGATTAAGGTAAAAGCCCTTGTGCGTTTCATGTTGCGAACCTCCCTGATAGAAATGGTGTTGTCAAATCACCGCCCTACCACTACAGGACGCGGCTAAGGGAGCGCGAACACGGCTGTTATGAAACGATTAAGTATTGTGCTTTTAGTATACATAAGGTTTCCAAAAGAGTCAATAGGGTGAAGGGTATTCTCAGTAAGATTTTTCTAAAAAAGCGCGCCGTAGTGCGGCAAACAGGTACAAATACTGCATAATGCGTTGGGCGTGGTATAATAAAAACCCAAAGGAGGTTGTTGCACGATGCCCACGCTGTTCGAGAAAATCTGGAACGCGCACGTCGTCCACGAAGAGCCCGGACGTCCTGCTTTGTTATACATAGACCGTCACCTGGTGCATGAAGTCACCTCGCCACAGGCTTTTGATGGCTTGCGCGAGGCGGGACGTCGGGTGCGCCGTCCCGATTTGACCTTTGCCACCATGGACCACAACGTGCCGACCGACAACCGGCTGGTCATCGAAGACCCCATCTCGCGCAAGCAGATTGAAACCCTGCGGCGCAATGCTGAGGAGTTTGGCATTACGCTTTTCGACCTCACCAGCGAGGATAACGGCATCGTTCACGTCATTGGACCCGAGCTGGGCATTACCTTACCCGGGCTGACCATTGTATGCGGTGACAGCCACACCTCCACGCACGGCGCGTTTGGCGCGCTGGCGTTCGGCATTGGCACGTCGGAGGTGGAACACGTGCTGGCCACACAGACGCTGCCGCAGATGAAGCCACGCACAATGGCGGTTCGTCTCGACGGCAAACTTTCTGTGGGCGTTACTGCGAAAGATATTATCCTGAGTATCATCGGACGCATCGGCACGGGCGGAGGCACTGGCTGCGTCATTGAGTATATGGGTGAAGCCATCCGCGCGCTGAGTATGGAGGAGCGGTTGACGATATGCAACATGTCTATCGAGGCAGGCGCACGTGCGGGCATGATCGCCCCGGACGAAACCACCTTCGCCTATCTGGAAGGCAGGCGCTTCGCCCCGCAGGGCAAGCAGTTCGAACGCGCCGTCGCCTACTGGCAAACGCTGCCCTCTGACCCCGACGCACGGTTTGACCGCGAGGTGCAGTTCGATGTTTCCACCCTCGAACCGCAGGTCACCTGGGGCACCAGCCCCGAGCAGGTGGTCGCCGTAACCGGATGCGTCCCCGACCCTGCTTCCTTCACCGACGAAACGAAGGCAAAGGCGGCGGAACGCGCCCTGCAATACATGGGGCTGAAGCCGGGCACGTCCATTCAGGAGATAAAGATAGACCGCGTGTTCATCGGCTCGTGCACGAACGGACGCCTGAGCGACCTGCGTGCAGCGGCGGCAGTGGTGAAGGGCAAAAAGGTGGCGCCGCACGTGCGGGCGATGGTGGTGCCCGGCTCGCAGCGCGTGAAAAAGATGGCGGAGGAGGAAGGACTGCACGAGATTTTCATCGAGGCGGGCTTCGAGTGGCGCGATTCGGGGTGCAGCATGTGTCTGGGCATGAACCCCGACATCCTGCAGCCGGGTGAGCGATCCGCCTCCACGAGCAACCGCAACTTCGAAGGCAGGCAGGGACGCGGTGGACGCACGCACCTCGTCAGCCCGCAGATGGCAGCTGCCGCCGCGATTGCCGGACACTTCGTGGACATTCGCGAGTGGTACCGGCAAGGCAAAATCGCTGAGGAGGTCCTGCGCCAATGAAACCGTTCGAAAAGATGACCGCGCTGGTAGCACCGCTGGACCAGCCCAACGTGGACACCGACCAGATTGTGCCCAAGCAGTTCCTGAAACGTGTGGAGCGCACGGGCTTCGGGCAGTTTCTGTTTTTCGATTGGCGTTTCCTGCCGGACGGGACACCGAACCCAGACTTCGTGTTGAACCAGCCTCGTTATCGGGGAGCGCAAATCCTGCTCACCCGCGAGAACTTCGGCTGTGGTTCCAGCCGGGAACATGCACCCTGGGCGTTGCTGGACTATGGCTTTCGGGTGATTATCGCCCCCTCCTTCGCCGACATCTTCAGGACGAACTGCTTCAAGAACGGGATTTTGCCCATCGAGCTATCGGCAGAGGTGGTCGACGACCTGTTCTATCGCGTGCAGAATCAGGAGGGATATCAGATTACGGTAGACCTGGAAGCGCAGACCATCACGGGGAGCGACGGTTTTACGTGCCGTTTCGAGATAGACCCGTTCCGCAAGAGGTGTCTGCTGGAAGGGCTGGATGACATTGGCTTGACGCTGCAGCACGAAGACAAAATCGCCGCGTATGAGGCAACCCACCGCGAGCCCTGGCAGGCGGCGGTCGCTGGACGGTGAATGCGCCATTGCCGCTGTGGTACAATTTAGCGTAGCAACGGCGCGGAGTGAGAGAATGGCATTGAACATCAGCGACATTGAGCAACTGATTGAGATTTTGCGCAGCGACCCCGACCTGCGGCGAAGGGTGTTTGTCGCGCTTGCAACAGATGAGTTCCTCGCCCTGCCTGCTAAGGTCGACCGGCTAACAGATGAAATTATTGCCTATCGGCAGGCGTCGGAGGAGCGGTTTGCGCGCATTGAGGCGGCTTTAGAACGCCAGACGGAGGAGTTAGCCGCCTATCGGCAGGCGTCGGAGGAGCGGTTTGCACGCATTGAGGCGGCTTTAGAACGCCAGACGGAGGAGTTAGCCGCCTATCGGCAGGCGTCGGAGGAGCGGTTTGCGCGCATTGAGGCGGCTTTAGAACGCCAGGCAGAGGAACTAGCCGCCTATCGGCAGGCGTCGGAGGAGCGGTTTGCACGCATTGAGGCAGCTTTAGAACGCCAGGCAGAGGAACTAGCCGCCTATCGGCAGGCGTCGGAGGAGCGGTTTGCGGATATATCCGCCGCATTGAATGAATTGATCCGCGTGGTAACGGAACACAGTGAATGGCTTCGGCGTCTCGACCAAGACGTATCGCAGTTGAAAGGATGGTATCTAGAGTACCATTACCAGAAACACATCCATGCCTACATGGGCACGGTATTGCGTCGCATCCGTGTCGTCGATCCTCCCGACGTGGAGGAACCGTTGCGTCAGGCTCTCTCCAACGAAGAGGTCGTGGACGTTTTCCGGGCGGATGTCTTAGCCCGCGGGCGACTGGCGAGCGCGCCTGACAAAGAGGTGTATTTGGTCATGGAGGTCTCTGCGGTGGTGGACACCACAGACGTTGCCCGCGCACGCCGGCGCGCCGACCTGATGAGCCGAGCGGGACTGGAGTGTCTGGCGGCTGTCGCAGGACAGGAACTCACCGAAGAAGCCCGTCTGGAAGCGCAACATTCGCGCGTCCTCTGTGTGCTGGACGGGAACGTCCAGGGTTGGGACGACGCGCAAGCTACCTTAGCGTCTCCCCAGCCGTAAACGCCCTCAGACCTGCAGGAGATAGAGCCATGCTCTCTGAAGACGCTTTTCTAAAAGCCCGTTCGCTGGCGGTGATTGGGGTGTCGCGTGACCCCGAAAAGTACGGATACAAGGTGTATAAGACCCTCAAGGAGAAAGGGCTGCGGGTGTTTGCCATCAACCCGCGTGCGACGGAGGTGGACGGCGACCCTGTTTACCCTAGCCTGCACGCGCTGCCCGAGCTTCCAGAGGCGATAGTCACCGTCGTGCCGCCCGAAGTGACGAAGGCAGTGGTCGAACAGGCGTTGCAGGCAGGCATCCGCAGAATCTGGATGCAACCCGGCTCCGAACACGAGGAAGCCATCCGGCAGGCAGAGATGCAAGGCGCAACCGTCGTGTACGGTGGACCGTGCCTCATGGTCGTTGCGAAGACACACCTGCGCTAAGGTGTTTTGGGAAGCATCCGCTCGCGAATGCGTTGTTCCGCCGCCTCATCCTTCAAACGACCGCTGTCGGTTAAAATGTGCGGGGTCACGAAGATGAGCAGCTCGGAGTTGATTCGGCTGGTCTTCGTGCCCTGGAACAGCGTGCCGAGTATCGGAATGTCGCCCAGAACGGGGATTTTGGTACGCGTTTTATATTCCTGCTGCTGTGTCAGTCCACCAATGATAATGGTCTCTCCATCTTTCACGCGCACAGTGGTTTGCGCCCGCCGAGTAGAAAGCACGGGCATCCCCGTCTCGCGGTCCAGCTCACTGATATTGCTCACCTCCGGCTCGATGGTGAGGGTGATTTCCCCGTTGCCGCCAGTCCAGGGACGCACCGAGAGCTTCACGCCCACATCCACGCCCTGAATGCGCTCTTGCTTGCCTCCATACGAGGTCACTTCCACCTTGATAAACTTCGTCTGCCCAATGAAGATGTCGGCATCCTGTCCGTTCACTGCCGCCATGCGCGGGTTGGCGCGTACGCGCGCTTTACCCTGTGCCTCCAGAGCGTTCAGCTTCACCCTGAAATCTTCCGGCAGGGTGCCGATGGTGCGATAGAGGAAATCGCCGGTGCCCGAATCCGAGGAGGCGGTAATCCAGCTATCGGTGAACGACAGCCCCAGCGAGGCGTCGAGGTCTTCGGTGGAGGCAATCTCTACCGCCAGCGCTTCGATCATAATCTGCGGCGGCGGCAGGTCTATCTTCTGGAAGTCCGAGCGGATTTTGTCCAGCATCTGCGTGGGAGCGGTCACCACCACCGCGTTTTGCGCCTCGTTCACGTGCAGGTAACTGTAAAGGAAGGTGGGCAGCAGCCCCGACGCCAACTGCGCCTTGATGTATTTCATCCGGAAAGACTCCGTGCCGGACAACCGGTAAGGCGCAAGGTCGGTGGGGACGCCGTCACTCACCATGTACACCCCGTTCACTTCCGAAAGAGCCAGCCCGTATGCGCTGGCGATACCGCGTATCATCTCGTCCACAGGCAGGTTCTCCACCGACATCGACACCTCGCGGTTGCGCACCGAGTCGTCCACGGCGATGTTGACCCCCGTCTTGCGGGCGATCTCCGCGAGAAGCAGATACAGTCGCGTTTTGACGCTGTGTATCGATAGCAGACCGTTCTCGTACTCCACCTGCAGCTGAGCGGCTGCTTCTGTGCGCGCGGTGTCGTTATTGGTCGTCTGCCTCCCCACCAGCGTGCGCTCGCTGCTGACGGTGATGATGACACTCTGCTGGTCGTTGCTGCGCTCGACATTCACACGCGACGGCTCGAACAGCGCAACCACCATCGACACGCCGATTCCCTCCACCGCGTTCTGCGGCACCGAAAGCTGGATATAGCTCACGGGGAACTTGCTGACGTCGATGAAGTTCTTACCGATTTGCGACTTGGCGTTGGTAAAGCGCAGGGCGATGCGGTTGCGCCGCCCCCAAAGTCCGCCTTCCGCCTGCCATTCCAGCACGCCGTCGGCGCGCACGGTAATCTGCACCCCGTTGCTCAGCTGGTCGGCACGTATCTCCGTGATATTGCAATAGGCAGTGGTTTGCGCCAGCGATGGAACAGCCAGAGCCACACTCAGCAGGGTAAGGAGTAAGGTTCTTCTCATCGGATGCTGCTAACCTCCCTGTGTGACGATGTGATGATGCGCGGAGTGACCAAGATAGCTAACTCGGTTGTGGTGCGTCGCTGGGTTTTGGCACGGAAAAGCCCACCAATCAGCGGCAAATCGCCCAGCAAAGGCACCTTGCGCGTGATGGCATCGTGCTGCTGCAGCTTCAGTCCGCCGATGAACAGCGTTTCGCCGTCGTGCAGCAGCACGGTGGTCTCTGCCCGACGTGTGGAGACGGTGGGCAAGCCGGTGACCACATCCAGTTCCGCCACAGCGGTCACCTGCGGAATGACAGTCGCCAGAATGACGCCCTCTGCACCCACCCAGCAGTTCATTTCCAGACTGACGCCCACGTCCACTGGAAACACACGCGTGATGAACGCCTGGGACCATTCCTCGAAGTAGTCCGCCTTGATGTAGCGCTGTTGTCCGCTGAAGATGCGTGCGCTTTGCCCGTTGAGTGCGACGGCGGTAGGGGTGGCGCGGATACGTACTCTGCCTTCCGCTGCCAGCGCACGCAGTCTGGCTTCGATATCTGTTCGAGGTACGCCAAATATCTGATAAGTGATATCGCCTGTGCCCGTGCTCACCCTCACCGTGTTATGCACATCCGCTGCTACGAGGCGCAGCACGGTTTCGCTGTCGTCCATATCGGTCATCTCGACGATGAGGGCGTCTATCTGCACATGTGGCACGGGCTGGTCTATCTTGCGGATGTCCTCACGCACCTTCTGCACGAGGGGCGGGGGACCAACCACCGTCAGCGAGTTCTCACCGGCGTTGACGCGCAGATACTTGAGCAGGAACTCCGGCAGGCTGTTTCGGGCGGACGCGGCGCTGATATAGTTGAGAGGGATTTTCTCCAGCGAGATCTCCAGATAGGTATTCAAGCTGCCAACGGCTCCTTCTCCCATAAACCACGCCCCGTTAACACGCCCCAGCTCCAGCCCATATCCGGTCGCGATAGCCTGCAACGCTTCCTCCGAAGTGACCTCCTGCAAGCACAGGCTGACCGCCCGCTCCAGATCGGGGTCTACAAGCACCACGATGCCCGTTTGGCGGGTGAACTCGCGCATCAGATCGCGCAGGTCGGCGTTGAGTGCGAAGATGCTCACGGTGTCGCCGTCAGCCTCTACCAACAGTTCGGACGGAGTTGCCTCGCCGGGCTTGCGTCTCTGGACAGGGGGCAGGGTGCGTCTGTCGCTGGTCACCAGGATGATGAGCGAGCGCTGGTCCGGTGTTTGCTGCACGCTAAAGGTAGGACCGGCGTAAGGCAGTCCGCTGAAGTCCCACTCGCTGTCTCCAATCCGCCCCGATCGCACAACCGCGGCGTTAAACAGCACCACTTTGATGTCCACCCCCAGTCCGTCCGGCGTGTCCGGGGGAAGGGATACTTCTACATGACTGACGGGATAGATGCCGACGTCGATGAAGCTGCTAACCTGCGAGCGCGCATTGGTCACGCGGAAGGGGATTTCCAGCACCGGCTTGCGTGGGTCGCCAGCACCCCGTTGCGCCCGGGTTTCAGCCACGTAGCGCGAGGGATCGAACTGCAAGCGCATCAATCCGTCGGCGCGGATGGTGACCTGCACCGCGTTGCCGATGCGCCGGCTCTCCACCGCCACGATGTTGCAGTAAGGCATCCGTCGCTGCTGGGCTTGCGCAGCGACCATCAGCGCGAATAACAAGGCGAGACACAGCAGCCTACCGCGGTGCATTCTTCTCCTCTTGCAGGAAGCGTTTCTTCAGCGCTTCTTCCTGCTCGGTGGGCAAGTGTCCGGTCTGCGACAGGATGCGTGGAGTGATGAAGATAGCCATCTCGGTCACCGACTCCTTGGTATCCTCGGAGCGGAAGAACTGTCCAATCAGGGGAATGTCGCCGAGAATGGGAACTTTGGTTTTGGTGGACATCAGCTCACGCTGAACCAACCCGCCGATGATGATGGTCTCGCCGTCACGCACGCGCACGGTGGTGTTGGCGCGGCGAGTGCTTTTGTCGGGCAAGCCGGTTTTGGGGTCAGGCGCGCTTAACACACTGATCTCAGGCTGTACGTCCACAATAATCTCGCCCTCGCCACCCGTCCACGGCGTGATGTTCAACCGTACGCCCGCGTCGATGAAGTTGGTCTGGCGGAAGAAGTAGTCGCCTTCTCCCCTGCCCCCGCCGATGCTGACCGGTGTGCTGAGATACCTCTGTTTGCCGATGAAGATGCTCGCTCGCTGTCCGCTGACGGTGGCGATGCGCGGGTTGGCGTGTACGCGGGCTTTGCCCTGCGTGACCAGCGCGCGCAGGCTGGTGAAAAACTCGGTGCGCAGGGTGGCTACCGAGCGGAAGACAACCTGCCCCAGCGGCGAATCCACGGTGACACTGCGCTCGTCGTTGCTCCAGCCCCACTGCGCCCGAAACTCTCGCGCGGCGGAGTCGGTAAACTCCACCATCAGCACGTCGATCATAATCTGCGCTGCGGGGATGTCGAACTGCTTGATGTCCTCGCGGAACTTCTTCAGCACCTCCGGCGGGGCAGACAGGATGACCGCGTTCTGCTCCGCATTGGTCTTCACATGGTCCTGCAAGAACACGGGCAGCAGCGACTTGGCGTTAGGCGCCAGCACATACTGCGTGGTGATGGTGTCGATATCGCTGAGCAGGTAGGAGGAAGGACTTCTGGGAATGCCTTCGCTGAGCATGAAGATACCGTTGACTTCGCGATAGGAAAGCCCATACGCTGCCGCGATAATCTCCAGAATGCGCGTTACCGGCATGTTGACCAGATTGATGGTAACGGTACGCCGCACCGTATCGTCCACGATGAGGCGGATGCCCGTCTCTTTGGCAAGGCGGGTGAGCAACTCCTGTGCGTCTACCCCAACCGCGAACACCGATACCCCTTCCGGTCCAGCAGCCACTTCGAGCGAGGGCTGCGCGGCGTTGTTCTCCACAGGTGGGGAAGATGGCGGAGCAGGAGCGGGGGAAGTGCCCCGACGTTGCGCCACCTCTTGTGCAGACAGTGTTGTCAACAGCCCGACCAGCAATAGCAGATTGACGGCGAAGCTGCAAAGCCGAGTCCACATATCCTGCTGTACTCCTTCTGCAAACTGCAGGTTTATTTAGGCACGATGCTGCGGAAAGCCTGCTGTATTTAATGACGTCAGCGGGAGAGAGTGGTTTCGCTCAGAAAACCTTCTGCTCGATGCCCAGTCGCTCGCAGAGGCGAAGAATCTCCTCCGTAGTTAAGCCCTCGCCCTGTTCGCCGCAGAGCAGGTTGAGATACTCGTAGCGTGCGCCCGTTTCGGCGTACTCGATGCGGTCCAGGGCGCGTTTGACGGAGGCGTCCGAACGTGCCATCACCCCGTGCTTAGCCCACACCACCACGCGATGGGTGCGCAGCTTTTCCATCGTCGCCTGCATCAGCTCGTCGGAGCCGGGCAACAGGAACGGCACCAGACCTACACCCTCCGGCAGCTGCACAATGCTCTCTGGCTGCCAGCGCAGGATATGCTGGTTCAGGTAGCGCTCGTCCTGATAGCGCGGGATATGGCTCAGGTAGGTGAGGTGCAGGGGTTGCGCGTGAATGAGTGCATGGAAGTTCGTGCCGGTGCGCACTACCTGATCGCGATGCACCGCCAGATGGGAGTTGAACTCGCTGGTGAGCCGTTCGAACAGGCGTTTCGGGGAGGTGTAGAGGGTCGCGGTATGTCCGTCGGGGTTGACCTGCACCGCACCCAGGTTCGCCTCGGGGTCGGAGCCGATTTCGCGCAGCCGCCTGCCAGAGCCGGTCACCAGAAACAGTCCATCCGCCAGCTCGGGCACGGGGGTGGGTATCGAGATGGTTTCCTGTAGCGGGAACTGGCGGCGTGGGTCGATGCTCCAGCCGATGTATACCGAGATGTTTCCTGCCGCGCCTTCGCTGGCTTCGATCTCCGCGAGACGGTGTCCCGCCTCGCCGATTAAGCCCATCAGCTCGGTGAGGGTAGGAAATGGGGGTTCAACAGGCATTGCCTCAGTCTCCTATCCGTTTTACGAGGTCAAGTCGTTCTGCATACACGCGCTGGGCAAGCACCACGACACCGTTATCCATCGTTACCAGTCTCCCGGCATTGTGCTGGCATAAACCCAGCAGATAAATGTCTGTAATCTGCCCATAGCCCTGTAGGAGGCTCAGGTCGTATACGGTTTCGTTCAAAATGCTCAGCGAGTCCTGCCAAAACACGTGCGAAGCTGCGCTCGAGCGGACAGGGGCACGGAGAAGTTCTGCAGCTTGAGATACACTAATCCTTAGCCCAGGATACTGGGGGCGCGACAGCACCCGGATGGTTCCGTTTTCTGTAAGAGGACACGTTGCCCAGCCTTTCTGTCTTGCCTCGCGAAACCAAGCCATTGCCTCGCGGTGGAATTGATGCTCCGCGTCGAGCAAAGCCACAATCACATTGACATCTGGCAAATCAATCATCTTCTTCTATCAGTCTTTTGATGAGGTCCGGAGAGACAGGTTCTTTTAGACCACGCTTGGGTAGTGTGGGCACACCATTGTCCCAGACGATTTGGTCGAGTGAGCAAACTTCTTTCTCTTGCCCTGTGTCAAGAGCAGCGCTTTCTGCCTGCGTTGCCTCGGGCACGATAAGTATCAGGGTTTGATTGTGGAGGTCCTTCCGCTCTTCCAGAAACGAGATGATCTCAGCGGCGGAACCTTGTTTGACCTGTATCATGTGACTCACCACCAGAAACATCCTTCACTTTCGGTGAAATAACGTCCCGCTGGATATGCTCGCGGCTTACGACGTCATATTCAGCCGCTTCTGGAACGCAGCCTCCCAGCCCATTAGCCCTCCGTCCAGCGCGATAGCCACATCCAGCTCCCGTGCACTATCCTCCACCGCTGCCGCCAGCAAGCGTTGCCGTGCTTCCGGGTTGTCTTGCAGAGCCTGAATGAGCGCGTCGATGTCATAAAGATTGGTCTGCCATTGGGTGCTGTCTCTCTGGATTGTCCGAATGATGCCCGGTTGTATTATACCATTGGGACGGCTATCGCTCCACCAGTTCCCCAAGGAACCCCCAGAGGTGCCCCTCCACTGCTCGCACGCGCACGGTTTGACCGATGAGGTCGCGATTGCCTTCGAAGTTCATCGTCTTGTTCTGGCGGGTCAAGCCGGTGAGCTTCGATGGGTCTTTGGGGCTGGGGCCTTCCACCAGCACTTCATACACATTGCCCTCCTGCGAGCGGTTTATCTCGCAGGTGATGCGGTTTTGCAGTTCAATCAGCCGCTGCAGGCGCTCCATCTTCACCGCGCGGGGGATCTGGTCTTCTCGCTCGGCGGCTTTGGTGCCTGGTCGCGGGCTATAGGCGAACATGAAGGCGGAGTCGAAACGGATGCGCTCTACAAACTCGATCGTGTGCTGGAACTGCTCTTCGGTCTCACCCGGGAAACCAATCATCAGGTCGGTGGTGATGGCGATGTCGGGCACGGCGGCGCGTAGCTTGTGCACGATGGCTTCGTATTGTTCCACCGTGTACCCGCGCTTCATCTCGCGCAACAGGTCGTTATCCGCTACCTGCAGGGGCAGATGCACATGCTGGCACACTTTGGGAAGCTCCGCCATGGTCTCTATCAATTCATCAGTGAAGTCGCGCGGGTAGGGCGAGGTGAAGCGGATGCGCTCGATACCGGGAATATCATTAATCAGGCGCAGCAACTTCGCGAAGGGCACCTTCCCCTCCAGCAGGTTCTTGCCGTAGGAGTTGACCGTCTGCCCCAGCAGGGTCACCTCTTTGGTACCGTGTTCGGCAAGGTAGCGGATTTCCGCCAGAATGTCCTCGGTAGGACGGCTGCGCTCGCGCCCGCGCGTGAGCGGAACCACGCAGAAGGTACAGAACTTATCGCAACCGTACATGATGGGTACAAAGGCGCGCAGTTTCGGCTTGCGCTGCGTGATACGCTGCGGGATGTCGGTAACAATCGCCCCTTTGCGAGGGGGCAGTTCCAGCGCCGTCATCAGCTTCCGGGAGCGACGTACCTCCTGCACCAGTTCGGGGATTCTGGCGATGTTCGCGGTGCCGACGATAAAGTCCACATGCGGCGCCTCGCGTTTCAGCTCGTCCGCGCGCACCTGCACCATGCACCCGCACACGCCAAGGATGCCGTCAGGATGACGCTCCTTCCATTTGCGCAGTTCGCCCAGCAGGCTGAACACTTTGTCCTCCGGCTTGCGGCGCACCGAGCAGGTGTTGAGCAAAATGACCTCCGCCTCCTCTTCGTCCTGCACGGGGCGGTATCCGAGCCTCTCCAGATACAGCCCCATCTGCTCGGAGTCCTCCTCGTTCATCTGGCATCCCCAGGTGTATATCTTGTAGCCCGGCCTGGTCTTTTCCAGCACCTGCGACATCGCTTTCAACCTCTTTTTTTCTTTCTCTGGCAAAAATATTATAGCACAGGGGAACCGCAAAGGATATTTAGAGTGTATAATAATATCAAGGTCTCACAGCTTTAACAACACAACAACCACACAGGGAGGCGAATGATGCACAAGCGTTTGATGGCGATGGTCGCGGTACTGGCACTGGGAGTTGCTACCGTGCTCTGGGTGTCCGCGAACCCGCAGGAGAAGGCGTCGGTGAAGCCCGCGGTGATGAAGTCGGGCAGCTCCTGTTGCCCGAAGGAGAACAGCACGAAGGCAACCCTCGCAGCGCAGACGGATAAGAGTCAGGTGAAGCCGGTTGCTGCGAAGGAAGAAGGCAAGGGTGCATGTCCTTACATGGCAGGCAAGGCTAGCGTAGCAGCGTCCAATGGTAAGGACAAGGCCAACGTAGCGGCGTCCAATGGCAAGAAGGACTGCTCCAGCTGCCCCGAGACGAAGGCAACCCTGGCTTCGAAGGAAGGAAGCAAAGATTGCAGTGGTTGCCCCTACATGAAGTCAAACGGCAACGCTCCTGCCGCCAAGGCAAAGCCTGCTCCAAAGGCAACCCAGGCGAAAGCAACCTCCACCAAGAAGACAGCGAACAGCCTGTAGGTTTGCCCGGCACACATCCACGTTTTGGGATACGGGAGGGAAACGTCACCCCTCCCGTATCACTTTCCGCCTGTTCCGGGCTTCGCAGGCTGTGCGGATGTGTTCGGTTTAGGGGTTTCCTCTTTTTTCTTTGCCCGCTCTGCCGCCAGCTCCGCCGCACGCCGGCTTGCCTGCTCTACCAGAGGCTTCACCTGCTGCGCGGGGATGACAAAGACGCCGCCCGTGCCCGAGCTACCGCCACCCGAAAGCAGGCGCATCACCATGGTGAATCCCATCGTGTCGCCGCCCTCATCCTTCACCTCAGGGGCAATGGTGGTTAACACGCCGACCAGCTCGCCGTTCAGGGTGAACACCGGCAAGCCCAGCTGAGAGATGTCACCCAGCAACATCCAGGCGCGGCGCGGCTTGACGATTTCTCCACAAACCTGTCCCAGCGCAAAGTAGGGCGCGTAGTCGTAACCTTTGGTGAGGCGCGAAACCGTGATGACCTGCTGCCCCAGCCTGGCATCTACCCCACTGCCGAAGTCCACCGGAGTTAACTGCCTGTCGCCCAGCCCTTCCACCTTGATGAAAGCGAGGTCCAGCTTGGCGTCGGTCGCTGCGAGGAAGGCGTCGTACTCCCTGTCCTCGTTACCGAAGATAACTTTAATGGAGGTCGGGGTCATCTTGTAGTCCATACCAGCAGGCATCGCCTCTCCAGCCAGCATCTCCATCATTCGTTTTGGCGAGAAGGGCGAGTTGGAAACCATAATGAGCCCGTCGGGCGTTATGACCACGCCCTGCAGGCTCATTTTGGACTCCTCCTCCATGCTCTCTCCGCCCATTCTCATGGTGGTCTTCAGCACCACCTTGACGGTGGCAATGGAAGGCGCTACCTTCTCTACCACAGACTGCACGCTAACCGCCTCGTTTTGCGCAGTGGCAGTGCTGACCATCCACAGGCTGAGGAGCACAGCCAAAAGCCATTTGCCCATGGTAATATCCTCCTTTGTATCGTATCGTGAAAACCCCACCTACGAACGGCTCGGCAGGGTCGAAATGACTTGCCGCGAACTACGGCAACAGCTTTGCCCAGTCAGGCTCGATGAAAACGAAATGGGTGCGTCCATCGCGCCGCAGGAAGATGCGGGTCACCTTCGGACGCTCCCGCACTACTCGCGCCATCACCTCTTCGAAAGCGCGTGTGTCGGCAATGGGCACACCGTTGATGCTCAAAATCAAGTCGTCGGCACGAAGCCCTGCCAGATGCGCCCAGCCACCCATCGTGCATTCGACAACCAGCACACCATTCTGGTCGCGATTCCAGCGGTTTTCCATGCGGTCCATCGGCGTGATGTCGCGTACCACAAACTCAAACTCCTTCTGGCGCACCCGTCGGGCGGTCTCGCCAGAGGCGGGTGTCTCTTCCAGCGTCACCGATACCCTTTGTGTCTTCTCACCGCGCAGGATGGTGAGTTGTACCTGTTCACCCACAGACAGGTCTTCGATAACCCTGCGCAGTTCGTCCGCGTCCTGCGGGCGCGAAGCCTCCAGGTCGGTGTCGTTCACGGCGAGAATGATGTCGCCCACACGCAACCCTGCCTTCCCTGCCTCCGTCCACGGGTATACCTCGGTAATGCGAAAGCCTCGAGCCTCCGTCACGCCCATCGCTTTTGCCAGCTCCGCGGTCACTACCTGCGTCTTGACCCCCAGCCAGGGTCTTGCCAGCTCGCCGCCGATGGTGTCCGGGGGTGGTGTCGTTAAGCGGGCTACGGTGACCAGATGCTCCTCGCCGCGCCGGAAGTGAACTATCGCTTCTCCACCGTTTTTCACCGCCGCTGTAATCGCTTTGCGCAGGGCGGTCAGGTTGGGAGTAGCAATACCGTTGACCGAGGTGATGATGTCGTTGCGCTTCAGGTTCGGGCGCGCGCTGTCGAACGGGTAACCGGGGCGCACACCGGTTACCAGTACACCCTGCTGCGTTGCCAGTTTGCGCGCCACCATCATCGCGCGGGTAATGTTTTGCGCGGTAATGCCCGCCTCGCGAAACTCCTCTTCCTCCCCACGCGCACGTTCCCACCGCGCGGTCACAGCGGTTACAGTACGCTCCTTACCCTCACGCAGCAGGCGGATTGTAACCCGCTTTCCCATCGGCAGAGAAGCCACCTTTTGATGGAAGAGGGGTATCTCTTCAAAGAATCGAGCGTTTACCGCTACTCCATCTATGGACAGAAGGATGTCGCCCGGCTGAATGCCCGCCTTCTGCGCGGGCGAGTCGGGGAATACCGAGGAGACCAGCACGCCGGTTTTGCGACCCAATTTTTCCACTGGCAGCACCGTTACACCCAGCCAACCACGCTCGATGCGCCCCGTCTTCAGCACCTGTTGCAGAACCTGCCGCGCCAGGTTAGACGGGATGGCGAAGCCCATGCCGCTGCCACCCAGCTCGTTAATGCCCACCACCTCGCCGTTGAGGTTCACCAGCGGCCCGCCCGAGTTGCCGGGCAGTATCAGCGCATCGTGCTGGATCCAGCGCGTCAGTAAGCCGGTGCTTTCGCCCTCATCCAGCTGCAGCTCCTCGATCTCGGTCTGCGTGAAGTCGGTGAACACGCGCCTCGTGTTAGAGACGATGCCCAGCGTCGCGGACGAAGAAAGCATCAGCGGATTGCCCATCGCCAGCACGTATTCGCCCACCTTCAGCGCGTCCGAATTGCCCAGCGGCGCATGGGGAAACCGGCGTTTGGGGTCGGCACGCAGTTTCAGGATACTCAGGTCGGTCAATGGGTCATGCGCGACGACGGTGGCTTCCAGAGTTTCGCCAGTGGTCAGGGAACAGGTAATGCGAGTGGAGTTGCCCGCCACGTGGTAATTGGTCAACACGTGTCCCTGCGGCGTGACGATGACCCCACTGCCGCCCGAGGGGGAACGTTGCGCCCGTCCCTCGCTGAAGTAGCGCGTGACCGCCAGAATGTTGACCACCGCCGGATACACCCTGTCCCGGGCGCGCTCGATGTCGCGCCGAAGGGCATCAGGATATACCCGCTGAGCAGTGGTAACCGATTGCAGGCAACAGAAGCAGGCGATTAGTATAAACACTAAAGGCACACGACAGACGTTTGCAGGCATTCATACCCTCCCGCTCCAGCATCCGGGTTCTCTCGTTGAACCTCAGCTGTATTCCCAGTATTATTTTCCAGTACCCCGCGCGTGTTTCCTGTGCTTGCAAAGGATTCTACCACGCAAGGGGCTAAGCGTGAAGGGGAGCAAACGACAACTGTGGGAGGCTGACATGGATTTCGACCTGTTGAAGCGACTGTGTGAGACACCGGGCGTTCCGGGTAGAGAGGACCCGATTCGCGAGGTGGTTAAAGACGCGCTGGCGCCGCTGGTAGATAGTATGGAGGTAGACGTGATGGGCAACGTGGTGGGCGTCAAGCGCGGCAACGGCGCACGCAAAGTGATGCTGGCGGCGCACATGGACGAAATTGGATTTATAGTACGGCACATCGACGATAAAGGTTTCGTACGACTGCAACCGCTGGGAGGGTTTGATGCCCGTCAGTTGTTTGCGCAGCGCGTGCTGGTGCATACGCGCAAGGGCGAGGTGCTGAAGGGCGTGCTCGCCTACTCCACCAAACCCGCCCACATGCTGACCCCCGAGGAGATGAACAAAGCCCCGCAAATCGAGAGCTTCTTCGTCGATTTGGGCATGACCGCCGAGCAGGTGAAGGAGAAAGTATCGGTTGGCGACATGGTAACGATGGACCGCACCACCGAGTCCAGCGGCGACACCCTGTTCGGTAAGGCGAAGGACGACCGTGTGGGCGTGTTTGTGATGATCGAAGCCCTGCGCCTGTTGAAAGACAAGCGTACGGAGGTGGACATCTACGCCGTCGCCACGGCGCAGGAGGAGGTGGGCTTGCGCGGTGCAACCACAGCGGCTTACGCGATAGACCCCGACATCGGCATCGCTCTGGACGTGACGCTGGCGAACGATTACCCCGGCCCTTCCGACACCGAGACGGTGACCAAACTGGGGCAAGGGGTGGCTATCAAGATTATGGACGGCAGCCTCATCTGCCATCCGAAGCTGGTGGAGCATTTCCGCGAGATTGCCGAGCGCGAGCAAATCCCGCACCAGATGGAGATTCTGCCTCGTGGAGGCACCGATGCGGGCGCACTGCAGCGCAGCCGTGCGGGCACAGTGAGCATCACCATCAGCGTGCCCACTCGATACGTGCATACCGTGAACGAGATGGTGCACCGCAAAGACGTCGAAGCGGCAGCCACGCTGGTGGCGCGCTATCTGGAAGAGGCACACACGCGGGACTACCGCTTCTAAGAGGAAAGCGGACGAGTGGTCAATCCGCAGCCTCGCCGTCGTACATCAGCAAGCGGCGCTCGCCCTCCAGAGAACGCGCCTCGGTGAGTTCCTGCGTCACCTCCAGGGTGCCCAGGTACTCGCCCTCTTCGTTACGCACGGCGTAGTAGCAGATATATACCAGCCTGCCGCGCAGGTTAATCCAGAATCGCGCACGGCTTTGCTTGCCCGACTTGAAGTCGCTGAGTATCTGATCAACGATGTGTACGCTCTTGGGCGGGTGGCAGTACTGCACCTTGCGTCCGAGGATGGCTTTGGAACGGCTAAAGATGCGCTCCTTTCCCGGACTGAAGTAGCGCACCGTGTCGTCCTTGTCCACGAAGGTGAGGTCGAAGGGCAGAGTAGCCATCACCGCGATGAGCTCTTCCAGGGTAAAGCTGCCGGTTGGCATACGGATGCGCCCTCCAGAAGCAGCTGGTTGCCGTATCGGCATCTGGACGCCGCCCTCGGGCACCCACTCGCCCTCTGGAGCAATGAGGCAGTAGCCATACTCGTCGCTCTGCAGGTAGATTTCGTACCAGTCCTGCTCCGTTAGCAGGCTAAGAGCAACGGGGAACAGTATCTTCTCCTCCTTGTAAATCATCTCCGCGATGGCGTTTATCGCTGGCAGCACTGCCTGCTGGATACAGTCTTTTGCCTGCGCTGCAGTGAAGGCAGGCTGGCTTTGCAACACGGAAATCGCCTCGCGCAGGAGCTGACGCGCCTCATCATGCTTCCCCCACATCACCGCAGGCGGACCCATCAGGTTGTTCTTCTCGAAGTAGGGGAACAGCAGATACTCCTTTCGCAGGTAATGCTTGTGCACATCGGTCAGGTCATTGAGCTTCTGCTGAATGGCGCGCACGTAATCGGTGCTTTCCTGCTCGTCGGGCAACGCTTCCACCTGCTGCACCAGGGAGCGCACCTGCTCTATCACCTGACTCAGTGCGCGATTCTCTTGCAAGAAGGTATGCAGTGGGTGCCCAGGGGGCATCTCGATTGCCTGCTGCCTGTCCAGTTGCGCCCGCAACACGCGCGTGTGGGCATCGCACAGCTGCTGGATACTCTGCGGAGGAATGCCCTCCTGTATCAGCTGCATCTCGGCAGTGAACACGTCGCTGTAATCCAGGTCGGGAAGCAGCTGCTCTATCTTCGTCTTCACCTCGGCCTCGTCTGTGCCCTGGTGAAGCTGCCGGATCAACCCTTTGAGGGTCTCAATTCGCCTCTGGCGGTTGTTGATGAGCTCGCTCATGGGAACTTCCTCCTGTATCTAATGAGATATTCAGATATAAAGATTATTTTATCTAATAATAGAATACCACAAGATGTGTGGGAATGCAATAGCGAATCGGGGTGTTCAAAAATATAGAATGTAGCCGTGGGCTTGTGCGTTAGGGAGTTACGCAGTTACGACGGATGCCTCCGCGCACAGTGTTTTCAGTGACGACAGAGACACCTTCCTGTTATTGAACACTCACAGATTCATTGCCCGTTGCTGCCTTCGCCAGTGTGTCCGCACGCTGGTTCTGGGCGCGGGGGATGTGCTGTATCGTCACGCTTTTGAACAGCCGTAACAGCGCACGGACACGGTAGTAAAGGGGTTGCAAATGTGGGGAGTGTACACCGTACTGCCCGCTGAGCTGACGTGCCAGTAACTCGCTATCGGTATACACCTCCACGGTATCCGCACCAAGCGCACGCGCCTCCTCCAGACCGCGTATCAACGCGCGATATTCTGCCACGTTGTTGGTGGCGATGCCGACCGATTCGCTGATTTCCTTCACTGGCTCGCTGGCGTCATTGCACAGCACCACGCCGATACCCGCTTTGCCGGGATTGCCCCGCGATGCGCCGTCGATGTATACCTTCACAGCCCCAGCTCCTCCGCGATGGTGGACATGGCGTTGATGACGTGCTGCACATGCTCATCGAACGGCAAGCCAATCTCCTCTGCCCCCTTCAGCAGGTCCTCGCGGCTGACCGCCCGCGCAAAGGCTTTGTCCTTCATCTTCTTGCGTACTGCGCTTACGTCCACCTGTGCCAGCTTTTTGCTCGGACGCACCAGCGCCACCGCCGTCACGAAGCCGGTCAGCTCGTCGCAGGCGAAAAGGGTGTGTTCCATTCGCGTCTGGCGGGGAATGCCCGTGTGGTCAGCGTGCGCCCCCACCGCGCGAACCACTTCCTCCGGATAGCCGCGCTGACGCAGTATCTCCATGCCCACAAAGGGATGCTCTTCCATGGATGGGTGCTGCTCGTAATCCATATCGTGCAACAGACCGACGATGCCCCAGAGGTCCTCGTCCTCGCCCCACAGACGGGCATAGTAGCGCATACATGCTTCTACCGCCAGCGCGTGGCGGCGCAGGTTCTCGGACTGCGTGTACTCGCAAAGCAGGTTCCAGGCGTCCTGACGATTCATTCTATCCTGACCTCACCCCAGTGTGCCCAATCCCAACCGTAGTCGCCCAGCGAGTCGCCCACCAGCCGCAGAAACACCGCCTGGCCTTGCCATCGATTCAGCGGCACCTCAAACGGCATCCACCCCTCGCCGGGAAGCACGGTTCGGTTCCACATCTCTTTGCCGTTTACCTCCACGCTGAAGCGCACGCCGTTGGATTTACCCTCTGCCCCGTCCCGGATGCCCGCAAATCCGCGCAAGACCGCTGGTTGCCAAGGCAGCCTCAACAGGAAGGCGACATACGACTTGCCGTGGGGTGGAGGGTGGGCGGAGAAGCCGCGCTTGGCCACACCTGAACAGACGCCTGTGCCCACACCCGCCTGCAGGAACCCTGTCGGTGCGGCCACCGCGCCCTGCAGTTCCAGCCCGCTCTGGAATGTGACCTGCGTCAGGTCTACCGGAAGAGCAACCGGTTTCGGTTCCGCGTAGACTAAGACCAGCGCGCCTCCGTCGGCAGGCAGCACGAAGCGGTAACGCCGCGACGCCACCGACTGCCAGCGCGCCACCGCGCCGTTCAGGAACGCCAGACGCGGTTGTTGGGGAGAGTAGACCTCCACCGGCATCTGTTGCGTCGGCAGTGCCGCCACGCGCGGGCGTGTCCAGTATCCCCAGTCGAAATCGGGGGAACCTTTGGGACCTGGGTGTGCCTCCAGTCGCAGGCGGATGCGCTGTCCGCGAAGCGCACTCAGGTTCAACGTGAGTTCCTGCGGGGTGTTGCCCATGACATGCTGCTTCGCCGACAGGGATCCGCGTGTGCCAAAGGCGGTTACCGAGAAAGTGATGCCATCGCTGCGTTGGGCGGCATCCGGCGAAGTGTAGCCTATCCCACTTCGGAACACACAGGTGCGGTCGGCGGGTAGAGTGACCGTATACTCCAGCCAGACACTCTTCCCAACGTGCCGACGGTACGGTGGGTGCATGAAGATGCCATCGCCGTGGGGGCGTGCCACCGCACCCGTCTCGTGTTCCACGATGTAACCTTCGCCCAACCTACCGGCGACTTCGTGCCGTATCTGCTCGCGCAGGTCGTGGAGAACGACAAGCACCTCTTCGTGCGGCTGGAAGCCGAAGTGCGCCCACTCCGCCTGCTGAACAGTAGCGGCGGCAAGCATGAGCTTCTCCGGCATATGATGCACGTGCAAAGCGTTCAGGTCGGGCGGATTACTCACCCAAACGTAACTCGTATCGGGGTTCAAGCCCAGCATCCCCTGCTCGTTATAGGCGTGCCAGTGGGGAATAGAACCGCCAACCCGTGCCTGGCTTACGCCCTCAATACGCCGCGCGATGATGCGACGCACGCCACCCTTTTGCGCCTCCAGGCAGACGCCGGTTGGCTCGCGGCGGTAGCGGGCGATGCCGCCATCCACAGTGCGGTAAGCGAATACAGTATTCGCATCCCAGCGGGCGGGGGTGTAATCGGGCACAGGACGGTGCTGCTGGAACCATCGCGCCTCGCCCCAGAGGATTTGCATGGTGGTATCGGGCTGAGTCGCCTGCTCACGCGATAGCCACCCGAAGGTGGGCAACACGCCGAACCGTTCGTATGCCGTGCGCCACGCCACATAAAGCTGCCACATCTGCGGGCTTACCATTCCGAGATAGCCGTACAGGCGGGTGTGAGGCACCAGTAAGCTCGAGCTCACCGGGTGCGCCATACGGACGTAGCGCATCTCCGCTTTGGAGTCAGCCGCGTTGATGCCCCACGCGTGCCGTTGCGCGAACTGCTCATAGCGGAAAGAGACTTCGTTCAGCCCTTCACCGGACAGCGCCACGTCGGGCAGGGCGTCCCGCAGCTCGCGGTGCAACGCCATATTGCCCTGCATGGCGTTCATATCGTCGATAAGACCATTGCGGTCGTTGTAGATACATAGCGTTTGGTCCAGATGTAAGGCGTCGGGTTTCAGCAGGCGGCACAGATCCACCATGCGCTGCACAAACAACTCCCGCCACGCCTTCGCCGCTGGATTGATGTAGGCGAACTTGATGGGCGGCTCGGCGCGCTGCCAGTCCCAGTATAGCGGGTCGCCGGTGAACGGGTCGCGGAAGTGATAGGCTTTCATCTGTTCGTACACGGGGTTTTCCGGCGTGCAGCCGAAGTAGTTCACGTGCAACATGATTCGAAAACCCAGCCGACGCAACTGCTCCATGCGGTGCGGCATGTCCGGAAGCGGCGTGTAGTCGGGGTAGTTGCGGTCGTAGCCGTCTTTGCGCCAGTCCGGGATGTAGACTAGCGTTTGACGCGGGTTCAGCCGTTCCGCCAGCGCCCGCATTTTGTCCATGTCGTCGCCGTTGTCGATGATGACCGTCTGGATATCGTCCACCCAGCCGGGTTGCGTGCGTCGCAGCGCAGCCAGCCCGAAGGTCTCCTCCGCCCACCGCCGGTACATCGCCGCGCCGTGCAGCCAGCTGCCCGAATAGGCACAGATGCGCCACCGTACCGACTCTGCCTGCTGGATTTTGTCGAAGGGGGCGGTACACCACGTCTCGAAACCCACCCAGAACTGCCTGCTGCGGTGCTGTACAAAGAGACGCTTGAAGTGTTCCGCGTTGTCCTCCGCGTAAATCAGGAAGCCGCCCCGCTTGCCCTGTACCAGCACAAATTGCGCTTCCCACTCCATCGGGTAGTTGAACTGCATGGGCTGGAAGTCGCTGTCTGCGCTCAGGCGCAGACCGCTGTAGCCTGGTACCAGCAGCTCGCAGGTGTCGGGTATCACCAGCTCCCACTGCAAGCCCACCAGTCCGGGCAGGGTACAGTCCGCCTTCTGCGTCACCAGCACGTCGCCCTCTGGCTGTGCGCGCAGGCGAGTCTGCAACAGGTTGCCCGTGCCCTGCTCGCGCCAGCGAAGCTCCACCAGCAGCTCCTGCCCCTGCAGGCGATGTTCCACCTGCGGACGGTCGTTCCACACCTCCCCGCTTTTGAGATGACGCACACCCGTCAGCGGCGGCGCTGCCGGCACGGAGAAGGTTTCGCCCGCTTTGCGGTTGGCCAGCAGATGGATGATACCGCGCTCCACGCCGATTTCCATCTGCGGCGTGCGTAAAACATGGGTTGGCACTGTTTGCTTCCCTCCTTCCTCCCGCAAATAATGATTTCGATGCTGACGGGGCGGATGTCCTGTAACAGGAAGTGCCCCATCCTGTTGCGAATCAGTCATGCCAGAGACTACACGAAGGAGATTTCAGCGATGAACTGGCAGGCGAAATGGATATGGCATCCGGGCGAAGACGCGCCCCGTAACTTCTTCTGGGCGGTGCGCAAAGCGTTTACGCTGCCCCAGCGCTTTTCGAATGCTGTTTTGCATATCACCGCCGACTCGCGCTACTCGGTGTGGGTGAACGGCAAGTATCTCGGACACGGTCCCGTGCGGGCGTTCCCGCATCGCTGGCGCTACGATACTTACGACATCACGCCGTACGTCTGTGTGGGTGAGAACGTGGTGGCTGTGCTGGTGCACCACTTCGGGCATTCCACGTTCCAGTACCTGCAGGCGCGCGGGGGCTTGCTGGCGCAGGTGGAATGCGACGGCAAAGTGGTTGCTGCCACAGATGAGACATGGAAGGGCATTGAACACCCCGCTTACGAACGCCGAATGCCCCGCATGGCCTGCCAGCAGGCATGGGCGGAGATGTTCGATGCGCGGAAGGACCTGCTACACTGGACGCTGGCAGGTTACGACGACCGCGCGTGGCAAAACGCCGCTGTCGTCGGTGAGGTGGGATGCGCGCCGTGGAGGGAGGTGTTGCCGCGCGATATCCCCTTCCTGACGCAGGAACCGGTGCAGCCCTCGAGAATCCTGCGTATCCAGACGGTGCGCCCCCCGAAGCAGGTGTGGACCTTCGACCTCAAGCCGAACTTCCTGCCCGGAGACCTTACCGCCAACCCGCGCGGTTTCGTGGGAGTGGTGGCAACGGTTTTGCACTGCTCCCAACCGATGACCGTCCGGTTGCGTTCGGTATTTAACGGCTTCCGCGTAGTGCGCATCGACGGCAGGGAATACACGCCTCAGCAGGCAGCGGAGGGAATGTCCATCACAGAGGGCGACCACCTGCTGGTCGCCGATGTTTCCGCCTCCTTCTACCACGAGTGGTTCTTCGGTGTCGTGTTCGACTATGAGCAGGGTGAGTTGACCGTGCGTTCGCCGCTGGGCGACGCGGGCGCGTATCCTTTCGTCAGCATCGGCGCGTTCGCGTCGCCAGAAGACGCAGGCTTTCAATCCGCCTGGCGGGCGACCTCCCCCCAGCAAATCGCCGCTCATCCCGCCGCCCAGCCTATCCAGTGGGCGCACACCGCTGCCGCCAACGTGTTTGCCGAGACCGTGTTCGCCGTGCCGATGGCAGCCCCTCTGCAGGTAGAACATCCTTACAGCCTGGTTTCCGCCAATCCAGACGACACGGTGATCTACCCACCGGCAAACGGTGACGTGGAGCTGCTGATAGACTTCGGCAGGGAGCTGGTGGGCTTCTTCGAGATGGAGCTGTGCGCCCCCGAAGGGACTGTCATCGACCTGAACGCCTTCGAGTACATGGAAGACGGGCGTATCCAGTGGACATACGGACTGCACAACACCTTCCGCTACATCGCCCGCGAGGGCTGGCAGATCTGGCGGTCGGTGGTGCGGCGCGGCTTCCGTTACGCCACGCTCACCATCCGCTTCCCCCAGGGGGCGACCGAAGCGGTGCGCTTACGCGGCTTGCGCTGTTACCTGAACACCTACCCCTATGCTTATCAGGCGCAGTTCCAGTGCAGCGACGCCCTGCTGAATGACATCTGGGAGATTTCGCGCCACACGGTGCGCCTCTGCAGCGAGGATACCTTCGTGGACTGCCCGTCCTATGAGCAGACCTTCTGGGTGGGCGACGCCCGCAACGAGAGCCTGTTCAGCTACACTGCCTTCGGCGATGCGCGGCTGGCACGGCGTTGCCTGTTGCTGGCTGGCGAGTCGTTGTGGCGTTCCCCATTGGTGGAAAGTCAGGTGCCCAGCGGCTGGGAGGATATCCTGACGGCGTGGAGCCTGCTGTGGACGATTGCCTGCGAGGAGTACTATCGCTACACGGGCGACCGCGCTTTTCTGGAGGAGGTCTACCCCGCCGTGCGCCAGCAGAACCAGAACATCCACGAGCGTTTCATCAACGGGCAGGGGCTGCTGGAGATAGAAGCGTGGAACATGCTGGACTGGGCGCCGATGGACACGCCTCGCACGGGCGTGGTTACCCATCAGAACATGTGGCTGGTGGAGGCATGGCGGCGCAGTGCGAAGATGGCGCGTATTCTCGGCAACGATGCCGAAGCCGACCTTTACCTGCGCTGGGCAGAGGAGCTGAAAGCCGCCATCAACGCGCACCTGTGGGACGCTGAGAAGCAGGCATACATCGACTGCATCCACGCCGATGGCAGGCGCAGCGCGACCATCAGCCAGCAGACGCAGACGGTAGCCTATCTGTGCGACATCGTGCCCGAAGACAAGCGTGCCCTGTTTGAAAAATACCTGACCGATGTGCCCGAAGGCTGGGTGCGTGTGGGCAGCCCGTTCATGATGGCGTTCACCATCGAGGCGCTGGAGAAGGCGGGCGACATCGGGCGCATCCTGCAGCTGATACGCCGCTGGTGGGGCATGATGGTTCATGCGGGCGCGACCTCCTGCTGGGAGACGTTCCCCGGCTTTCTGGGGCAGGAATGGCTCACCCGCAGCCACTGCCATGCGTGGAGCGCGGCGCCGGCGTTCGCTCTGCCGTCGTATGTGCTGGGGGTGCGCCCGCTGGAGCCCGGTTTTGCGCGGTTCGAGGTGCGACCATACCTGGGCGACCTGGAATGGGCGAAGGGTGTGGTACCCACGCCGCATGGCGAGGTGAAAATCGCGTTGTTCCGCGAGGGTGAAGAGATACGTGTGCAGGTTACTGTCCCGCGCGGGACGGTCGCCGTGATCGCGGGGAAGGAGTACGGTGAAGGTCAGCACGAGGTCAGGATGTAACCGCCATGAAAAACCTGCCATGCATTCTCATTTTGGTCAACCTGTCGCTTGGCGCGGCTGCTGCACCGACCATCGGCATCCTGCAGTTTGGACAGGGCAAACCCGCCCTGCAGAAAGCCGTTCGGCAAGCAGTGCCGCAGGCACAGGTGGTGCTGGTCTCCGCGGAAGACTTCGCCGCGGGGCGCGTGCCTCTAGCGGTCTCGGTGCTGGTCGTTCCGGAGGCGCATCGCCTGCCCGCCATCGTGGGGGAGCCGTTGCAGCGGTGGATACAGGCACGCAAAGGGGTGTTGTTCCTGAGCGACGCGACGCCGCTGCAAACATGGCTTTATTCGGCAAGAGGACGCTGGGTGGAACGCGACGAGGCACTGAAAACCCTGTCCACGTGGCGTGCGCTGTGGCAGGCGTCCTTGCCCCACGCATCCGAATGGCGACGCAGCACCGACTCTCCACAGATAAACACCTCCTGGTCACTGGTCGATACTCCCTACGGCAAGGGCTGGCAAATCCGCGTGCCGAGGTTGACCGGCTGGTGCACCTATGACATCCGCGTCGAGCAGCCTTTCCGCGACGGCGAGAGTCTGATGCGCTTCTGGGCGAAGGGAGACGCCAATACCCGTGCCCTTTCCATCGAGTGGCGGGAGCGCGACGGCTCGCGCTGGGTAGCAACCGTACCGCTCACGTCACAGTGGCGGGAGGTGGTACTCTCTCCCGAACAGTTCGCTTACTGGCACGATAACCCATCGAAAGGGCGAGGCGGCAAGGGCGACCGCCTCCAGCCGCAAAACGCCGTCGAACTCTCAATCGGGCTGGCGCACAGCTTCGCCGCATACCCCGCAAACACGCCGCTGGAAGCGACCATCGCGGATATCCGGATCGGCAGGCAGACGCAATCGCTGCCGGCGCCGGTGGAGTTCAATTTGGAGGGCGTCGCCCCATGGTACAAGTTCTACACCGACTCACGCGGGCGATTATGCAGTGTGATGCGCTACCGCGCGATGGGCATCGGTGGAGACGCACCGGGCAGACGTATCGTGACGCCGCTGGGCGAACGCTGCTGCCTGTTCATCAGCGCACGGGGCGACACCGAAGGGGCGATATGGGCTTGGCTGCCCACCAGAGAGGCAATCGCTTCGAATCTGGCTGCGGTGCTGCGTCCCATGCTGCGAGGCTGGCATCTGCTGCGGGCGGGCACGGAGAAGTTCGGATACTGGCAGGACGAAGCGGTGCAGTACGGCGCGGAGGTGGCAAACTGGCGCGCACAACCCGTCTCCCTTCAACTGACCGCCGAGATGACCAGCAGCGGCAAGGCTACGGTGCGCCAGCAAATGACGGTGCAACTGCACCCAGGCGAACGGCGCAAGGCGCTCTTCCCTTCCACGGCTTTGCCTGCAGGCGAGTGGAAGGTGCAGATAACCGCATCGGCTCAAGATGGCACGCGCGATACGCTGGCGCACGCTTTCCACGTGATCGATAAACCCGCTTCGGTACCGCCGATTCGGGTGCAATCCGGCAGGTTCTACCGCGGCGAGGAACCCTTCTACGCGCATGGCGTTAACTTCTGGCCGCTCTGGATTGCCGGACAGGCCCCGGACCAGTACTGGGGACACTGGCTTGCCCCATACCAGTACGACCCTGAGGAGGTCGAACGTGCGCTGAAGATTGCCAAACAGGTGGGGTTTAACGTGCTGTCGGTGCAATACACACACATCTCTCACGCTCCGCAGCTGGTGGACTTTCTGGAGCGCACGCGACGGTACGGGATGTATGTCAATGTGTTTGTCACCGCGGCACACCCGTTCGGCTTCGACCCGAAGATGCTGCGCGAGTTGATCGAGGCGGCGCGCCTGTGGCAGTGGGACAACCTCTTCGCCTATGACATCGCATGGGAGCCTTCGTGGGGACAACATACCACACGCAAGCGGCACGACGAAGCGTGGCGAGCATGGATTATCGAGCAGTACGGCTCTATCGAAAACGCCGAGCGCGACTGGGGCTATTCCCTGCCTCGCGAGGACGGCGTGGTTACCAACCCCACCGACGAGCAAATCCTTAACGACGGCGAGTGGCGGCGCATGGTGGCGGCATACCGGCGGTTTCTGGACGACCATGTGAACCGTGCCTACTGGCGCGTGGTGCGCTTTATGCGCACACTGGACGACCGTCACCTGATTGGCGTACGCACCGGCTACGGCGGCAACGGCAGCCCGTGGGCAGACCTCTGGATGCCCTACGATCTGCTTGCGGGCGCGCCGTTTCTGGACTTCGTGTCGCCAGAGGCTTATTCATTGACCGAAAACTGGGAGAACTTCCGCGCCGGAGGGTTCATCACCGCCTATGCCCGCTGGGCAGGCAACGGCAAGCCCGTCTTCTGGGCAGAGTTCGGTGCGACCATCTACCCGCACACCAGCCCTGAGCGCATTGCCTACCAGCGCAATGTGTACGAATGGATGTACCGCATGGTCGAGGAATCGCGCGCGGATGGCAGTGCGGGCTGGTGGTTCCCCGGCGGCTACCGCACGACCGAGAACAGCGATTACGGCATCATTCATCCCGACGGTAGTCTGCGCCCTGCGGCGCGGGTCGCGCAGCAATGGGCGAGTCGACTGGCACAACTGCCTCGCCTTGCCGACACACGCGAGGTGCATACCATCACCATCGACCGGGATTTGCATCCGCGCGGATTCTCGCAGGTTTGGGCGCGCCACCGGCAGGAGTACCTGCGGGCGGTGGAAGCGGGCAAACAGGTTCAGGTTCGCACCGAAGGCACCGGCGCTACCAGCGAAGATGTACCCCTGATTGCCGTCGGGAACGTGCCGTGCAACGGCAGCAACCCGCCCAAGTTCCTCAACGCGCAAATCCTGCAGGTGCAGGCGGTGCTGGCAGACGGCAGAGTGCAGGAAGTGGACGCAGAAACCTCCCCTCCGCCCAACGCGCAACGCCTGCGCATCACCGTGATGAACACGGGAGACGCGGCGTGGTCGCCCCCGGGCAGGCGACGGGTAGAACTGTCCACCCCGTGGGGAGCGCAGTTGGTGACACAAGCCGTGCCGCGCTATGAGACGGTGGTGCTGGATGTGGACACAACCGCCAGAATCGCTAGGGAGCCTGCCTTGCGGATGCAGCTGGTCACGGAAACGGGGAAAGCCTTACCCTTTGGTGAGCGGCGCACCTTGAAATAGGTATACAAAAAGTGATATAATTGTAGTGCTATGGCAAGAGCCCATACGCCGGCACTGATGTCGTTGTGTGGCTGCGGGACGTCCCCATAGCGGGTGCCCCGCTGGGGAGGGATATTTCACTTTATTCAGGAGGAAGCACCAGAGATGGCTTTCAACGTCAAGCGGTACTTGATTAAGGTGCAGGGAGGGCGCTACTACCTGCCCGTAGCGGCGCGGCTGGTCTGGTTCCGCGAGGAGCATCCGGAGTGGCGCATCGAGACCGAGCCGCTGGAGATCGACGCGGAGCGCGGTATCGCTATCTTCCGGGCGCGGGTGTTAGACGAGCAGGGCAATGTGCTGGCGACCGGCACAAAGATGGAGACGCGCGAGGGGTTCGCGGACTTCATCGAGAAGGCGGAAACCGGCGCCATCGGTCGTGCGCTGGCGGTGGCGGGGTTCGGCACGCAGTTTGCGCCCGAGCTGTCGGAAGGTGGGGTCGTGCATCCGGTAGATGCGCCGGTTGGCGCGTTGCGCGAGCGGGAGGAGCGTCTTCGCGAACTGCGCTGTTCTGACTGCGGCGTCACCATCACCGAGGGCGTGTACAAGTTGTCCGAGAATCGCTACGGTCGCCCGCTATGCGCCAACTGCCAGAAGAAGCATACCCCCCTTGCTCAGCCCAGGGGGTAAGACAGCAATGCGGCATGGACAGGGAGGTCCGTGTCGCGTTGCTTGTCGTATGTTTGATACTCCACCTGTATCTCTCGCCGCTTCAGTTGCGATTTTGGCTTCTGCGACTCATCAGAGCTTGATCAATAGCATTTACCCACTTTCGGAAGTACTCCCGTATTCTCGTTCCGTGTGGGGTGTAACGCCCCAGAACCTGAATGCGCTGCGGATCTGTGGGATCCGGCTTATTCTCGACTATCCATCCTCCTTCAGCGGTGAGAACCTTGGGGTAAGCTAAGCCTACTATAGCGCGGAGCAGTTGCAAACGATGCAGATCCACATGCTTGACCGGAGGCAGCTTGTCGAACTGCCAGCGACGTTGTTTCGCCTGCAGGTAGACGCGCATAGACTCTTCCCCAAGGATGGAGCCCATCTGCTCTTCGAACATCTTGTGTAGCCCCGGCACTGGGCAGTTATCAAACAGAATCACCATGTACGGGTTTGGATCCAACTGGTATGCTTTGCGGGCGTACTCTCCCCAGCGGCGGAAAAGTGCATCACGCTTTATGAAGTCGTCAGTATCATAGGCCAAATAAAGGTATAGGATGGATGCCTTGAAGTAATCCATTGCTGTAGGGGACTGCTTCAAAACCTCCTCGTAGGAACGGGATAGTCTCTTCCGCTCCTCAGCAGTTGTTGTTTGCAGCCAACCAAAGGCTGCCACATAACTGCGGTTGTCTTTCTTGAGCAACTCTTCAAAGGCACTCCGGGCCTCTTTCATCTTACGCTGCTCGAGCCACAGGCAAGCCTGCTGCAGTTCGGCAGGCGCAATTTGCGAAAGCTTAAGAACGTGAGGTACCACCCACCCCGGTGCTGGTTGTGCCTCAACACTGTACGAAATACCCCATGTAAGCACAAGCAGCAAGAGCATCTTTTTTCTCATAGGTTATCTCCTCTCTGTTGCGCTGTTGCCACATAGCAGAAGCAGCAATCCCTCCACCTTATGTACGCAGTGCCCTCACGGTGATGACACTGGCTCCACGCGGACGTAGAGAAGGATGCGCCCACTTGCCAACTGTTGTCTGTCCCACCCGTCCCATCTCCTACGCGGAGAGGGGCTTTCCCTTTCCTTTCGCAGGGAAGGGGGCAAGGGGGTTAGGTTATCTATCCCTCCAACCACCAATTTCGAACACCGTCAGCAGTTAAAGCCGTTCTTCTCCACAAAAGCCAGCCTGCCAGAGCAGGGTGCCGTTTGCAGGGGCGCGGCTTCAGCTGCTGACGCTGACTGATCCCAGCTGCTTCTTGAGCCAGGCAAACGCGCTGGCTTGCATCTCCAAGTCGAACTTGTGCCCGCCCGGGTAGAACTCGCCCACGTAGTTTTTCGGTGCGCCCACGCGGCGGTAATGTGCGCGGATTCGGCGGTCTGCCGCACGCATGCCCTCAGGGGTAAACAGGGAGTCGTCGATATCATACTGCACCATCAGCGGCGACGGTGCACGGCAGGCGGCAATGTCTGACCAGTCGCCGTAACGTGCCCAGCCCCAAGGCAGCACCATCCAGGTGTGGGTCACCACGTTGTGGTCGAGCGTCTGTTCGAAGGTGTTCATCATGCCCACGATGACCGCGGCGCGGATATATTCGCACGTCGCCTGCAGCAGGGCGGAGCGCGCCCCTCCTCCCGATAGCCCAATGCAGCCGATAGCGTCCGACTGCACGTCTTTGCGCGAACGCAGGTAGTTCACCGCCACGCGGTCTTCGTAGCTCACCACACCCGCCAGCGTGGTACCCAGCAGGTGGCAGTACTTCTCGACGAGATGCTCGTGCTGCGCCGCAATGCTGTTGTAACGGGCAATCATCTCCGCCGTTGGGTTCTCTTCGTCCCAGCTGGACAGCAACTCACGGGCATTGGCATCGGTTTCAGCGATGGTCTCCAGCGGAAACTTTCGGCTGCCCCACAGGAAGGTGTCGGACACCAGCACCACGAAGCCCTCTTTTGCCAGCGCGTTGGCAAAAGCCCGCCCTCCGTAGTACTCCTCACGGAACGGTTGCAGCATGAGGTGCGTCTCGTCGGGGCCGTCAGCGATTTTCTCCTTACCGTAATACTTGAAGCCGCCGTGGTCATGCAGGGCAAGCACGCCTGGCAACGGCTCCTTCGCCCCTTCGGGTTTCAGTACCCAAGCCACCGTGCGCGGACCATATCCCACCGACCAGGAGACCTCCTCACCCAGCAGTCCATCGCGCTCCCAGCGGCGCTCCACCTTCACCGCGCGCGGACGTTCCTCCTCGAAGTGAAAACCCAGCATCTCTCGCAGCCGCTCCTGCGTCTCTTTGCCCGGTGGGGGGACAGGATACAGCTTGTGTGCCTTATTCGCGGCGTCGAACCAGTCGCTGTAGACACCCAGATGCTGATAAGTGCGTGCCATGACCACCCTCCTTCGGTTTTTCACGTGCATTGGAACGCGATGTATTCAGTGTTTCGGCTGATGTGGACAGTCATCCTCCATTGGAGCGCGAAGAGATAAACGGCTCAGCCGGGCGTTGCTTGACCCAGACAATGGGTGACAACCTCTTCTTAACAATCGAGACCGTCGAAAGTAGATTTTTGTGCGCCTTTTCTACGCTTGACATTATGATACAATACTCGCGACGCAGTATGGAGGAGGAAAACGGTGCGTTTGATGACAAAAGCGTTCACTCTCATTGAACTTCTAGTGGTGATTGCCATTCTCGCTATCCTCGCAGCGATTCTGTTCCCCGTTTTCTCGCAGGCGCGAGAGAAGGCACGGCAAGCCAGCTGCCTCTCCAACATGCGCCAGCTGGGCATCGCGCTGACCATGTACATGGAAGATTCGGATGGGCTGAGTTTCTTCTTCGGGCATAACAGTCGGCTGAGCAGGTGCTATCCCGCCGCCCCGCTGGGCGCAACGCGCGAGAACCGCTGGTGGAACCAGATTTTGCCTTACACGCGCATGGGCGGAGCGTTACTGGTGTGCCCTTCCGACGCAGGCAGAGTCCCGCATATTTTGGAGAACGGGCAGGACGGTAAGCCCTACGTGCCGCGCTCCTACGTGGCAAACCGCGCCGGGGAGTGTTTGCCTCAAGCAGCCATCGACAACCCGGCGGACATCGTGATTGTCACCGAGAAGGGCGACCCGTTTGACGACTCGTGGTACGAGCCCCCCAAGAACCTGTATGACAAGCCCGGCTATGGACAGCCCGTGCTGGCAATGCGTCGGCATTCGGGTGGGTGTAACGCGATGTTCTTTGACGGTCACGCCAAGTGGCTGAGTCAGGGCACATGGCTGTCGAACCCGTGTGGCGAACCCTACTCTGGCGTTGAGCTTATCCGTCGCTACCCCATTCCCGGTGGGGACTTCTGGCATCCAAACTGTCCGCAGTAAGGGTTCAGGGGGTCGTGCAGGTCTCCACGCCCGGTCACGGGAAACGTTGTGGTTGTCCCACGTAGCGTGTGCGATGTCAAGTACCAGGTGGAAGGCGAGGCTCCTGTCGAGCCGTCATATACCTCCCGGCCTGAGAGGATGTCGGCTCTCCCGGAGGTTCGCCCTCCCTGCAACATAGGAGATGCCTCCTTCTTCTCTCTTTGAGTTTCCTTAGCCCGCTGTGGTATAATCTGCGAGTGGTCAGCTTGCCGATAATAAGGGAGGGATACTCAGGATGAAGCAAGGCATCCATCCAGAATACAAAATCGCGACGGTAACCTGCGCCTGCGGGAACACCTTTACCACCCGCTCGCTCAAGGAGGAGATTCACGTCGAAATCTGCTCGAAGTGCCACCCGTTCTTTACGGGTAAGCAGAAGATTGTGGATACCGGCGGGCGCGTGGAGCGGTTCCTGCGCAAATATGGACTGCAGGGCTAGCGAGATTCCACTGCCCACAGGGAGGGCGCGATGAACCAGAATCTGCAATACGGCGGGCAAGCCGTCATCGAAGGCGTGATGATGCGCAGCCCGCGCTATTTTGCCGTAGCGTGCCGCCACCCCAATGGCGACATCGTGGTGAAACTGGAAGACCTTGCCAATTCGTGGCTGGCGCGGTTGAAGTGGTTGAATCGCCCCTTCCTGCGAGGGACGCTCGCCCTGCTGGACGCCATGGCGCTGGGCATCCGCGCCCTGCGCTTCTCTGCCGATGTCCAGCTCGAAGAGCAGACGCAAACCGTGCAGCAAAAGCGCATCAACGACCTCGCCATCGGCTCCACTATGGTGGTGGGGCTTCTGATTGGGCTGGGGCTATTTGTAGCCTTACCGACCACCCTCACCCAGCTGCTGCCGTGGAAGAATCCCGTATTGTTGAACATGCTGGACGGCATCCTGCGCATCGCGCTGTTTCTCGGATACGTGGTGGCGGTGGGGAACCTGAAGGAGATCCGGCGGGTGTTTCAATACCACGGTGCGGAGCATAAAGCCATTAACACCCTGGAAGCTGGTCTGCCCCTCACGATGGAAAACGCGAAACAGCAGTCGCGCATCCATCCCCGCTGCGGCACCAGCTTTGTGATGGTGGTTTTGATTCTGGCGATATTTGTGTTCTCGCTCACCGGTCGCCCACCCATCTGGTTGCGTATCCCGTTGCACATTGCGTTGTTGCCGCTGGTGGCGGGTGTTGCCTACGAGGTCATTAAGTTTGCAGGCAGATACAAGGAATCGCGCTGGACGCGCTGGCTGCTGGCGCCCGGGCTGTGGAGCCAGCGAATCACCACGCGCGAGCCGGAGGAGGCGCAGATCGAGGTCGCCCTGCGCGCACTGCAGGCGGTGGTGGAACAGGAGCAACGGGTGAATGAGGAGCCAGTTGCAGTGGCGTAGGCTCACTCGCTGAAAGTCTGCACCCTGAAGACATACACCTCTATCGGTTCTGCATGGCGGATACCCGCCTTTTGTCGCGCAATCGCCAGCATCCTGCGTACTGTGCGCCCCTCATGTGGAAGCACCACCGCACTGCGCTCGCCGTTGCGTACCAGAACCCCATGCTCACGTGGGCGGACGCGAGTGGGGTCGGCGGGTTCTGGAGGACTATCCACGATACTCAGGATGATTTTCAGGTAGCGCACCTCGTCCGGGCGCAGGGGCGGAAAGCGGACATCGCGGGTGCACACGCCCTGCGCCGCCGCCACAATCTCGTCCGCCAGATGGCGGTGTTGAGGTTCGAGAGTGCCCCAGCAGGCGCGCAGTTGACCGTCACGAACCAGAGTGATGAAGGCTCCTGCCCGTCGCGTGGTGAGCTCCACCGGCAGGTCGCGAGGCAGGCGGTACGCCTTGCCGCGAACGGATGCTTCCAGAGCCCCGCGTGCCAGACGCAGGGCAACTGCCCAGGACAGAATGCTCCTCAAATTCCACCCCGCAAAACCTGCATTTCTGCGATTTTTCGAAAAATTTCCGCCGCGGGGGCAAAAATTCCTTGACAAACACGGACTGCTATGATATATTGAAACTACTAAAACGCGTTACTTACATAGCACAGTAAAGAGATACCTAAGATACCACAGAAAAAGCATGAACTATTCATTTGAGTTGTAATTGAATGACAGTATTATCCTCTTTTATTGCAGTCAATAACGGCATAAGACATCTCGCCCTGCTCCAGCCGTGTCTGTAAAGAGTAGAAAGGGCTAAACAATGGATAAAACGCTTGAGTAAGGGAGGTGATATGACACACCAGATTGCTGAATAGTCATCGCATGTCTGATGTAGTTCTATTCAGCCCGTGGATGGGCCGTCGGCCCGGGTAACTGCTCAAGAAACTTCAAAACTCAAAATGCTGGGAGGGTGCAAACATGAAACGACACGCCTTTACGCTCATCGAATTGCTGGTGGTTATCGCGATTATCGCGATACTGGCGGCGATTCTGTTCCCCGTGTTCGCACAGGCACGGGAAAACGCCCGCAAGGCGAAAAGCATCAGTAACCTGAAGCAGCTGGCGTTGGCGCACCAGATGTATGCGCAGGACTACGATGAGACGCTCTGCCCCACTATAGGAGGGGGGCATCCGGATGGCGGTCTCTGGCACTGGCCGGAACTGGTGTATCCCTACACCAAGAACGGTGGTGAGAAGCGACGCAACCCGGATGGCAGCTGGTTTGACCCTTACCACCCCGATAACTGGCGAGAGTTCGCCAGTATCGTCGTGTCGCCGGCGTGGAGCAAAACCGCTCCGTCGGTGGACGGCGCAGGGGTGCGTCTGTCCGATATCTGCGGCGGCGACCCGAACAACTGCAAGACAACTCCGCAAGCGCCCATCTTTTCCTATGCTATGAACGGTTCCATCTCGCATGTCTTCTGGGCTTACGACTGGGGTTGCCCGCAGGGCTGGTACAACTGTAGCGAGGACCTGGCGCAGCCGGGACGATTGGCGAGCTTCGCCGAGCCAGCTCAGTTGATCCTGCTCAACGAATCGTTCGATGAGACCGCCAATAACACGGGTGAGTTTGGTCCTACCTTCGGCTGGCGCAAAGCACAGGACCGCTACAACGGCACCACTGTCGTGGCGCTCGTCGACGGGCATGTGAAGACGGTGAGGGGGTCTAACCGAATGTACAGCACCGAGACGTATCCCGGCCACAACGCCTGCTCCAACTCGTGGGGCAACATGAACCAGGAGATGCCTGGTTCGCCTATCGCCGGCTGCGTGAAGAACAAACCGGATGCCCAATTCTACTTTGCGCCGCGCAGTGGGCGGTAATCCGTGACTGAGAGGGGGCAGGCGTATGCCTGTCCCCTTCTCGATGGAGGCTACAATGGACAGACAGAAAATGGCGTTGCTGGTGCTTGGGGCAGTCGTCGTGCTGGCTGTGGCGGTGGCAGTGTGGAGTTTGCGGCAAATGCCGGGAGGCAAGGTAACCCCTGAGGCAGCCCGAAAAGCGACCGCGCTGGAACATCAGATTGGAGCAGTTCAGAGCAACCCCAACGTACCGCCCCAGGTCAAGCAGTGGCTGGAGTATAACGCCCGCCAGCAGCAGGCTCCTGCAGCAAACTACGGGCGTTAACACAGAGAAGAAACCCTTGCTGCTTTCGGCTGCGGTACGATAATATACAAACAGGAGGAGCCATGAGAACGGCTAAAAAGTCGCCTACGATTCGAGAGGTTGCCGAGGCGGCAGGGGTTTCCATTTCTACCGTCTCCAATGTGCTTTATGGCAAGCAGGGGTTTTACTCTCAGGAGACGGCGCAGCGCGTGTGGGCTGTGGTGGAGCAGCTGGGCTACCGCCCCAACCGCCTCGCGCGCAGCCTAGCCCGCCGGCGCACCTTCACTATCGGCGTCGTGGCGGAAAGACACCTCGGTTTCGTGTCCCATAACGCCTACTTTGGGTTGATACTGGACGGCATTCTGCACAAAGCAACCGAGCACGAGTACCAGGTGAAGATTGTCCGGGTACCCGCAGACAACCCCGAGAAGGCGATGGACTACATTGTGGATGGATCGGTGGACGGGGTGGTTCTGGTCGCCCTTTTCGCAGACAATCCCGTCCTCCGGCTGATGGAGAAGAGCGACGTTCCCACCGTAGTGGCAGGGAGTATCCCTCCGACGGTGAAGCTGCCCTGCGTGGACGTGGAAGACATCGCGGCGACCTATCAGGCGGTACGGTGGCTGATCGAGCTGGGGCACCGGCGCATCGGCATCATCACGGGCGACATGAGGCAGTGGAGCGCACGACGGCGCGAGCAGGGCTATCTGATGGCGCTGCGCGAAGCAGGCATCGAACCCAACGCGGCATGGCGTTTCGAAGGCGACTACCGTATCGAGTCGGGAGAGGTGGGCATCGTGCAGCTGTTACGCACTGACCCACGTCCGACCGCGGTGGTGTGCGGCAACGATAAGATGGCTATCGGCGCCCTGCATGTATTGCGCGAATTGGGCGTGAGGGTACCAGAGGACATCTCCCTCATCGGCTTTGACGACTCCGAAGAGTCCGCCTTTATCTCTCCGGCATTGACCACCTTTCGGCAGCCCATGTTCGATATCGGTTTGAAGGCAGCCGAACTCCTACTGCAGCAAATCGAGACGGGCACACGCATTTCACACAAGCTGCTGCTACCTGCGGAGCTGGTCGTGCGCCAGACGGTTGCGCCGCCCCCGCCCAGTTACGGTAGCTTCTCCAGTGCCTCCAGTGCTTCGCGGTAGACTTTCAATCGCTCACCGTTCCGCGTCAGCACCAGCCAGACAAGCATTTCTTTGCACTCTTCAGCCTCCATGCGCCACTCTTCCATCGCCGTCAGATGCGCCCCCTGCCTGCCGCAGTCCATCACCTCCACGTATCCTTCGTCGGATGGCTGTACCAGCAGCAGTGTCGCCCCCGTTTGACCATGCTGTACCGCCGCCCATCTGCCGCTGCGGATATCTACCGAATAGTCGCTCCGACGTCGTGTTGCTTCCTGACCACCGCGCTCGTAAATCGCCAAAGCCTCTTCACGTTGTCCCGAGGGTTGACACCAGACTGCCACGCCAAACGAGGCGCGTCTCTCAGCCGTGGTGAGGTTGTATATGCGCAGCCGCACGGCGAGCAGGTTGCTGCCGGGCAACGTCAGGTACTCGCACTCCAGGCGTAACCAGCGCCAGTCGCGGTGCCGCGGCTTTGTAGCCACCCGAACCCCCTTCCACGCGAAACCTCTTTCCCCGTTGACTTCCACCGGCTCCGCTGTGAACAGGGCGTCGTCCAGGATACGGCTCCACAACTCGTCACACACCGGATGGATGCCCCCAAACCAGGGATTGAACCAGAGGAACGGTTGCGCCTCGGGGTATGCGCTGAGCAGATGGTTTGCACCGTCCGCTTCCAGCGACACCAGCGAGCCGCCGAAGTGCGGCGCGACCTGCAAACGCATCTTCCCGTTGTCCACGACGTACACCTCGCCGTCCTGCTGAACGGAAAACGCACAGCGCGAATCGCCCGCTTTCAGCACCGGAAGAGAGAACTCGCGCGAGGTGGTCTCTGTATCCAATACCGCCTGCACCACAAAGGCATCGTTACCCGCAAGCATGGTCACCATCTGAATCCGCTCATGGAAGGGACGCTTCAGATTCACGTTTTCCAGCACGAACTGCGCTTTCCGGAAGGTAGCCAGCGGCGACTGTAGGCGGAGTGTGCCGGTCAGCGATTTCAGTCGCCGGTGGTACACGCTCAGTGTCACGTGTGCCTCATCTTCCAGTAACAGCAGGGGTACAGGTTCGAGCCGAACCTCGGTAAGCGGAACCACAGGAAGCGCGGAAGGTATGTCATCCTCCAGTTCGGCAAGCCTCCCCCACCATCGGCGTACGTCCTGCCAGCTTCCGGCTTCCGGCAGCAGGTACATGGCAGGCAAGAAGAAGCCATTCTGTGGAGGCACATCCGACACCATGAGGTCTTGAGATATCTGCTGGGGATTTATCTCCTGTTCATGGCACTCTTCCCATATCACTCCCACAGCGCGCCCATCTTCCTCCCACGCAATCCACGGCTCAGCGTACTCTGCCTCGCTTAAGGGCAGGTCGGTATAGCCCAGCGGGAACTCGCCCCAGCCCTCTATCGGTTCGTGAAGGATGCCCTCTTTCAGAGGGATGGCTATCCGACGGCTTCGTGGAGCACCCGTCGTAACCCGCACCTTACCGGAGAAGGGCTTTTCGCCGATATTGACCACTCGCCACTGCACCCGCAGCACCGACGATGCAGTGAGGGTAATCCACTTCTCCAGTATCAGCTGGGGATCGTCGGCGGTCGGCATCTCGATGACGAGGGTCGACGCCCCGGCAGACTCCTTCAGGCGTGCGGAGAAGGTTCTCGGTATCTGCTGCCATCCTTCGAAAGGCGGTCCGAGCGAACCTGCATCCTGCCATATCACCTCCCTGTCCAGCAGGCGGTGACGAACCCGCAGTGTACCTCCCTGCAACGAAATGCTGACCGTCAGTGTGGTGTTCTCCAGCACTGCCTCATTCGATTCGGGCAGGATACTGCCCAACACTTTGCCGGTATCCAGCACTCGCAGGGCAATCTGTTTGGGGCGACAGCGAAGAGGTGCTTCAAAACCGACTTCCCGCGCCTTCTGCTCGTCCAGCGCCTCTTCCACCATAACCTGCAAACGAGGGGTGAGAACGCCGGATTCGTAAGGGGTTACCACCATGGTGACCGCGCTCCAGCTCTCTGCCTCTATCTCAAAAGGCATCTGCGGGGTTCCTGTGATTAGCCCCGGAAACTGTTCCAGCAGTACTCGCCCCCTGATGGGGAAAGGCAGGTAGCTGCGCAGGTTGACCGTTACCCTCTCCGGCTTTCCAAAGCGAAGACCGCAGCCGTTGAACAGGATGTCTATCGCAGGCAAGATGCGTACGCCGCTGCCCAGCTCTATCGTCATACCATCCAGCAGAAGCGTGGAGCGGATTTTAGAGGCGGGGCGGTTCGCATCAGAGGGGCGAGCCTGTGGGTGCAGACGGTATTCACGCTCCAGTGTCAGACGCTCCCGTATCACTGCTCCCTCCTGTACCTCCAGCAGGATGCCTTCCTCGCCCCGTGCAATGATACCCACTGTCATCGGGTGAGGTTGTCTGTTCTCTATCTCCCAGCGTGCTGTGGCTCTCAGTCCCGCCGCCAGCCTTGCGCAACCTGTGGAACACGAGACCGACAGCCGGTTGGTTTCCACCGCCGTTACCGCTTCCGCCTCGCGGTCTATCACCACCCGCAAAACCTCGTTGTCCGCTTCCCACTCGTAGATATAAACGGGGACGTCCTTCCATCGCTGGTCATCGGGTTGCACCGACAGGTCGCGCCGGAAGGTTCTGTACCAGTCGTGTCGGGCAAAGAACTCCTGAGCGATGGGCAGAGTGAGGATAGTCGGGATGAAGTTTTGCATGTACACGCTGGTATCGGGCTTCCAGAAGAAGCCGGTCTTCTTGTAGAGCGGCACCGCCTGCAAGTTGCCAGGCCAGGTGTGCAGAGTCAGCTGCTTGTAGCCCAGCTCCACGGTACGCTTCAAGATGGTGAGAATGAGGTCACGCCCCAACCCCTTACCTTGATGCGCCGGGGAGACGTTCAAAAGGTCGATATATGCTACCTCTTTTTGCCCTTTCTGGGCATAGAGGTCGCCATAGCCGACGAGCCGTCCGTCATATTCCACCACGAATATCGCCAAACGCGAAGCGTTTCCCATCCAATGCTGGACGTGCTTCGCAGTGAGAGGTACTCCGTGAGTGAAGCCCTCGGGCCAGGCTTTGTCCGATTCGTTCCACATCTCGGCGAGCTTGCGGGCGTCTTCAGGGTCATCCCGCCGATATTCACGGATGAGGTATTGCATCTGTGTGCCTCCGGACAATCTGGCGAAATCCTGTGGATTCAAACCTTTAGCAGTGTATCGGTTACCGGGGAGATTGTCAAGGAGAGGAAGGCAGTAATACCCAGCCGGTCATCGCAGGCACCCTGAGGGACAGCCGTCCGTTGCGCTCCACCGCAAAATGGGATGATGTCTTGCTTTCATCAGAGCGCAGCACGATGCGAAAAGCGCGTACCTCAGTGGGCACTTGCAGTCGAACGCTGGCTGGCTTCTCTCCGTTATTGATAACCACCAGCACCTGCTGTTTGCCCTGCCTGCGCAGGTAGGCGTACACGTTCTGTTTATCATCGGTGAGCAGGGTGTTCCACTCGCCACGCCGCAGGGCAGGCAGCTGCTTGCGCAGGCGGATCAGGGCGGCGACGTAATCGCGCAATGCCCTGCCTTCCGCAGAGGGGTTCCAGTCCATCGGGCGGCGGTTATCGGGGATGTTGCCGCCTTCCATGCCCACCTCATCGCCGTAGTAGATGGCGGGTGCGCCGGGCAAGGTCATCTGCAGCAGGAATGCCAGTCGCACCGTGCGCCAGTCACCGCCGCACGCGGTTCGCAAGCGATGTGTGTCGTGGCTGCTCAGCATGTTGTACATGCCGCAGGTCACCGCGCGAGGATAGGTCATCGCGAGCAGGCGCAGCTTCTCATCCAGCACGGACGGCGCAATGCGCCGGTATGCCACCCAGTCCAGCACCACCCCGCGCCAGGGATAGTTCATCACCGCGTCGAACATGTCTCCCCGCAGCCAGTGGGTGGCGTCGCCCCAAATCTCACCGATGATAACGGCATCGGGACGCACCCGCTTGACCTCCCGCCGAAACACGCGCCAGAAGTGGTCGGGCACTTCGTTCGCCACGTCCAGCCGCCATCCATCCAAGGGGACTCGTCGCATCCATCCGGTAATTATGTCCAGCAGATAGCGGCGCACCGCGGGATTCTCGTGGTTCAACTTGGGCACATAGGGGATGTTCCACCAGGCGGAGTAAGGAGGCGGGTTCTCAATCCTCACTGGAAAACGGTGCACCGTGAACCAGTCGCAGTAGGGAGACGCTTCCTGCTTCTCCAGCAGGTCCCGAAAGGCGAAGAAGAACACGCCCACATGATTGAACACTCCATCCAGCACCAAACGCATTCCCCGTCGTTTCAGTTCACGCGAGAGGGCGAGGAACGCTTCATCGCCGCCAAGGTGGGGGTCTACCCGGGTGTAGTCGTCGGTGTCGTATTTGTGGTGGGTCACGGAGGTAAACACAGGCGTGAGATACAGCGCGGTCACGCCCAGCGCGTGCAGATAGTCTACCTTTTGCACGATGCCCCACAGGTCACCACCGAAAAACTCGTCCGTGCGTCCCGTCTCGTCCAGCGGCCGGGTGGGGTCGGGGTCGTTGGACGGGTCGGCGTTCAGGAAGCGGTCAGGCACAATCTGATAGAAGATAGCATCCGCCGTCCACGCTGGCACCTGCACACGGGGCACGCGATTCGGCTGGAGCAGAAACCACCGGGCAGGCTTGCGGTCGGTCGCCCCTTCGGGAGACAGCCAAACCCGACGCGCGCCGTCCTGCACCCAGAACAGATACTCCGCCGGGCGCATAGGCACACCGAGCCGATAATACTCGAACAGCGTATCTCGCGCCACGCGGGGCATCTGCCGGGTGACGAAGCGCTTGCCTTCCCGCAGGGTTATCTGCACCTTCTGCACGTCATTGCGGCGCGTGCGCAAGGTGATTATGGCGTTCGCCCCATCTGCGTGCAGGTAAAGCAGTTCCGTCGGCTGATGTCGCAGCGCAGAGCGCGTCACGTTGCCGTCTCCCAGGAGAGCGGGCGGATTGACCACCCTACCCTCGACGATGAGCAACGAATTGATGTTGCCCATGCCGTCGTCCACATTTTGGGTGGCGTTGGGGTCGGTGCGCCAGTCAGTGCCGTTGACCACGAATTTGTACTGGTAGACGCCGGGCATCAGGTGCAGGGTGAGCGTCCACAGTTTGCCATCGTCGCTGCGCATGGGGTTACGCTGGAACTGCCAGTCGTTGAACGTGCCTGCCAGATAGACGATTTGCGCGGGCTGCTCCAGCTTCAGGCGGAAGGTGACGGGGATTCCTTCCTGTGCCCATACACAGGAAACAATCAGCAACCAGAACAGGGTGGCGAGAAGGCGGTATCTGCTTTTCATCTTCTACGTGGTCTGCCTTTCCACCAGATGACAGGGCACGATGTAGCGGCGCTGAGGCACTTCCCGTCCTTCAACCAACTTGACCAGCACATCGGTCGCCATCTGCGCGAGGGCGCGGATATCCACCGCCACCGAGCTGAGTGGGGGATCCACGTACTGGCAGAATGGCGAATCGTTAAAGCCGATGATTGCCAGCTGCTGCGGGATGCACACGCCTCGTTCCTTCGCTGCCCGCAGCGCACCGATGGCGACCAGGTCATCTACCGCCACCACCGCCGTCGGAGGGTTGGGAAGGCTCAGCAGTCGGCTCATGGCACGGTAGCCATGCTCCTCGGAGAAATCGCCCCACACCACCAGGTCAGGAGAGTACTTCAACCCAGCCTCTTCCAGCGTGCAACGGTATCCCGCATGGCGGTCTTCACAGACGAATATCCCGCGAGGTCCGCTGATGTGGGCAATCCGCTCATGCCCTTTGCGGATGAGGTGCTCCGTCGCCATCCGCCCCGCTCCCACGTTGTCGTTATCCACCGAGTAGACGGCGTCGGTGGGTTCGTAGCGACCGATAAGCACGAAGGGGAAGCCCTCCTGCAACAGACGGGGCATGCGTTCGTCCTGCGTCTGGGGTTCCACGAGGATGAGCCCGTCCACTCGCCGCGTCCGAAGCAGTTCCTCGTAAATGGCGCGTCGGGACTGGATGGCGCGGGCGGCGTCGACGCAGAGATGATAGCCCGCTTTGCCACCGAATTCGATGAGCGCGGCAATCAGTGCGCTGAAGAAGGGGTCACCAGCAAGCCGTCGGGGCGAGCGGTGCACGACCAGCCCCAGAATGCCGCTGCGCTGGGAACGGAGCGACTGTGCGCGGGCATCGGGCACGTAGCCGTGCTTCTCGATGACCGCCAGCACCCGCTGGCGCAATTCCTCGTTGACGCGCGGGTCTCCACGCAGCACCCGCGAGACGGTCGCCTGCGACACCCGCGAGAGCCGGGCTATCTGGTTTTGCGTCAGTTCCGGCATCGTTCAGGATTGGAATACGTATTCCGCTAAACAGTATATCCAGGTCAGGGCAGCATGTCAAGGCTTGCTATCGGTATAATATTCCTGTTATCAGCAGCGCGGAGGAACTGGCATGATCGAACGCTATACCCGCCCCGAAATGGCGAGTATCTGGGACATCGAGCACCGCACACAGAAATGGCTGGAGGTCGAGCTGGCGGTCTGCGACGGGCTGGCGGAGTACGGCTACATCCCCCGCGAGGCGGCGCAGACCATCCGCGAGCGTGCCCGTTTTGACCTGCAACGCATGGCAGAACTGGAGAAGGAGACCCGCCACGATGTGATGGCGTTTGTGCGCAATGTGGAAGAGAACATCGGACCCGAAGGGCGCTACGTGCATTACGGCATCACCTCGTACGACGTGGTGGATACTGCACTGGCGTTGCTGCTTCGCGATTCGTGCGACCAGCTGCTGGCGCGCGCCCGCCGTCTCGCGGAGGTGATTGCCCGTCTCGCTAAAGAACACAAATATACTCCAATGATTGGGCGCACGCACGGCATCCATGCCGAACCCATCACCTTCGGTTTCAAACTGGCGGGCTGGTATGACGAGATGCAGCGCAATCTGCAACGGCTGCACTTCGCCCGTGAGATGGTGAGCATGGGCAAGGTGTCGGGAGCGGTAGGCATCCACGCCAATGTGGACCCGCGCGTAGAGGAATACGTTTGCGCGAAACTGGGGCTGAAGCCTGCGCCCGCTTCCACGCAGATTATCTCCCGCGATGTGCACGCCACCTATCTCAGTACGCTCGGCATCCTCGCCGCCTCGCTGGAACGGTTCGCCACCGAGCTGCGCAACCTGCAGCGCACCGAAATCCTGGAGGTGCAGGAGTACTTCGCGCCGGGGCAGACCGGTTCGTCCGCCATGCCGCACAAACGCAATCCCTGGAACTGCGAAACCGTGTCGGGGCTGGCGCGGGTGGTGCGCGGATATCTCATCCCCGCACTGGAAAACATCGCCACCTGGCACGAGCGCGACCTGTCCAACTCCAGCGTGGAGCGCATCATTCTGCCCGATGCCAGCATTCTGGTGGACTGGATGATGTGGAAGTTGACCGATATTCTGGAACATCTGGCGGTTTTCCCCGAGAACATGAAACGCAACATGGAGAAGTTCGGCGGGCTGGTGTTCAGTGAGCATGTGATGCTGGCGCTGGTCAGCAAGGGACTGTCGCGGGAACAGGCGTACAAACTGGTGCAACGCAACGCCGCGAAGGCGTGGGAGGGTGTAGACTTCCAGCAGAGCCTGAAACAGGACGAGGAGGTGCGCCGGGTGCTGAGCGAAGAGGAGATTGACCGTTGCTTTGACCTGCAGCACCACCTGCGTCACCTGGATGTTACCTTCCAGCGTCTGGGGCTGGAATAGACGGTCGGTGTGTGGAGGATCCATTGGCCATGGTCGGTTGCCGTGCTTCTTTTGCCATCACAGAACGTCCCGGCTAAACGGAAAAGCCCCCTGACCGTTCGGTCAGGGGGCTTCATTAGCTCCTGGCGACGTCCTACTCTCCCAGCGGGTTGCCCCGCCAGTACCATCGGCGCTGGAGGGCTTAACGGCCGTGTTCGGGATGGGAACGGGTGTTTCCCCTCCGCCATGGTCACCAGGAAACATCTGGTGTGAGCCACTGGAGAGCTGCACAGGGGTTGGCATCACGGGCAAAGCGTGAATATGGTCAAGCCCTCGGACTATTAGTACCGCTAGGCTGAACACGTTACCGTGCTTACACCTGCGGCCTATCCACCCGGTTATCTTCCGGGGTCCTTACCGGGTTACCCCGTGGGAGGTCTCATCTTGGGGCGTGCTTCGCACTTAGATGCTTTCAGCGCTTATCACGACCCGACATAGCTACCCAGCGTCTGCCCCTGGCGGGACAACTGGTACACCAGAGGTCGGTCCGTCCCGGTCCTCTCGTACTAGGGACAGCCCCCCTCAGACCTCCTGCGCCCACCGCGGATAGGGACCGAACTGTCTCACGACGTTCTGAACCCAGCTCGCGTACCGCTTTAATAGGCGAACAGCCTAACCCTTGGGACCTAATCCAGCCCCAGGATGCGACGAGCCGACATCGAGGTGCCAAACCTTGCCGTCGCTGTGAGCGCTTGGGCAAGATAAGCCTGTTATCCCCGGGGTAGCTTTTATCCGATGAACCCTGGCCCTTCCACTCAGCGCCAGAGGGTCACTAGGCCCTGCTTTCGCATCTGCTCGAGAAGTCTCTCTCACAGTTAAGCTCCCTCTCTACCCTTATGCTCTCCGTGTGATTTCCAACCACACTGAGGGAACCTTTGGACGCCTCCGTTACCTTTTAGGAGGCGACCGCCCCAGTCAAACTACCCGCCTGTGACTGTCTCCGAACCGGATGACGGTTCGGGTTAGCGTTTCAGATGGTCCAGGGTGGTGTTCCATGGGCGCCGAAGCTCCCACCTACGCTCTACAAGACAACCCAAAACGCCATCACAAGGTGTAGTAAAGCTCCACGGGGTCTTTCCGTCCTACTGCGCGTAACCTGCATCTTCACAGGTACTACAATTTCACCGAGCATCTCGCCGAGACAGTCCCCAAGTCGTTACGCGTTTCATGCGGGTCGGTATTTAGCCGACAAGGCATTTCGCTACCTTAGGACCGTTAGAGTTACGGCCGCCATTCACCCGGGCTTCCATTTGGGGCTTCGGGGTTGCCCCCTGACCCCTCCTGTTAACCTACGGGCATTGGGCACGCGTCAGCCCCTATACATCGGCTTTCGCCTTAGCAGAGACCTGTGTTTTTGGTAAACAGTCGCCTGGGGTGCTTCGCTGCGGCCTCGGCTCATCACCAAGGCGCCCCTTGTCCCGAAGTTACGGGGCCCGTTTGCCTAGTTCCTTGGCGGGAGTTCTCTCGCGCGCCTGAGTATCCTCTACTCGCCTACCTGTGGCGGTTTGCGGTACGAGCGGATGAAGTTCAACGACCGTCAGGGCTTTTCTCGGCTCCCCTCCGTTCCAGTTCGTTCACGCCGAAGCGATCCCTTCCCGCCTAAAGCGCGATCCTGCGCGTTTTCGCCGCGCCACGCACTCTAAGCGCCCACAACAACCAACGGTGTGGGATGGAACTTCAAGAAGCGTCCCCCTTGGTCTCCCTTCATCCGGGGACGGAATATCAACCGTCTTCCCATCGGCTACGCCTTCCGGCCTCACCTTAGGTCTCGCCTAACCCCCCGACGACGAGCGTTGCGGGGGAAACCTTAGGCTTTCGGCGCACGGGATTCTCACCCGTGTTCTCGCTACTTATGCCTGCATTCGCACTCCAGTGCGCTCCAGCAGTCCTCACGGTCTGCCTTCACGGCACACCGGACGCTCCCCTACCGCGCCCCCGAAAATATCGGAAGCACCCACGGCTTCGGGACACGGCTTAAGCCCCCTTACATTGTCCGCGCAGGATCACATTCGGCCAGTAAGCTGTTACGCACTTTTTAAAGGATGGCTGCCTCCAAGCCAACCTCCTGGC